>JANXSY010000267.1 GCA_025356435.1 Isosphaeraceae bacterium
AGCTTGAGCTCGATGAAGTCCACCAGGATGATGCTGTTGCGGACGATGATGCCGGCCCCGGCGATGAATCCGATCATGCTGGTGGCGGTGAAGAAGGCGCCCAGCAGCCCGTGGGCCGGGATGATGCCGATCAGCGAGAGCGGGATCGCCACGAGGCTGATGATTGCCGTCCGCCAGTCGAACAGGAACAACACCAGGATCGCGACCACCAGCCCGAGACCGATCCACATCGCCTCGGTAAGGTTCTCCAACGACCGCTCGATGAAGCTCGCCGGGCGGAAGATGGTGGGGTCGAGATCAACGTCTTTTAGGCCCGGCTTGAGGGCTTCGAGGGCCTTCTCGACGTTCCGCGTGACCTCCAAGGTGTTGCCGATCGGTTGTTTCTCGACGATCAGGAGCAGGCCTGGACCGTCGTTGATGACCGCGTCTCCGATCGGTGAGGGGAAGCCGATCTTGACCTCGGCCACGTCTCCCACGGTGATCGGTGCCCCGTTGCGGATCATGACGGGCATCTTGGCGAGGTCTTCGGGGACGTTGATCGGCGATCGGTAGCGGACGGCGATCCGCTGGTTCGGGCCGTCGATGAACCCCCCCGCGCCGACGGCCGATGCGTCGGTCACGGCCTTGGTCAGGGCGTCGAGCGTGACGCCATTCGCGCGAAGCCGGTCGGGGTCGACAAGCACCTGGAACTGCTTATCTCGCTGGCCCCAGATCGCGACGTTGGCAACGCCCGGGATCGACATCAGGCGGGGCCGGATCGTCCACTTGGCGATCGTCGAAAGCTCCATCTGATCAAGGACCTTCGATGAGACCCCGATCTTGAGCAGCCGGCTCGTCGACGACAGCGGCGAGAGGATCACCGGTGGCCTGGCGACGGCAGGTAGTCGGCTTGCCTCGACGGTCAGACGCTCCTGAACGAGCTGCCTGGCCCGCATCAGGTCGCTACCCTCGGCGAAAATCAGCACGACCGACGATAGCCCGAGCACTGACTTCGACCGAAGGGTCTTGAGGCCCTGCGTGCCGTTGAGGGCGTTCTCAAGCGGTACGCTGATCATCGCCTCGACCTCGTCAGTCGAGAGCCCCGGTGCCTCGGTCTGGATCTCGACCAGCGGCGGTGCGAATTCGGGGAAGACGTCCAGGGGAGCGTTCTTGGCCGCCCGGATGCCGACGACCATCAGCACCACCGAGAGGGCCAGTACCAGGACGCGGAGCTTGAGCGAGGTGGAGACCAGCCAATTCATCGATGAGCCTCGGGGTCCTGTTCGATCGGACGATATCGGAACTCGCCCCCTGGCCGGTCAGGCCGGGAGGGGCTGAGGGACAAGACGGTTACGACGAGGAAAGCCAATCACTTGCCGCCGCCGAACTCGACCCCGAACAACTCGGCCGCGCCGTCGGTCACGACATTCACGCCGGGCTTTGGGCCTGCGGTGAGGCTGGCTACGTCGCCGACGACGCTCTCGACCCGGACGCGGCGACGGGCATACTTGTGCTTGTCGAGGGCCTCGTAGACCCAGGTGCCGCCATCAACATCTCGGAGCAAGGCGGCTCGCGGCACGACAAGCCCCGCCTTGGTCCCCTTGAGAGGCAGCGTGACGCCGACGCGCTGGCCTGGGCGGAGGGCAACGTCCTTGTTCGAGACCTCGAAGAAGAGGTCGACCGTCGCCGCGATCGGGTCGCCCGAAGGGGGGTCGGTGACACGTTTCGCGGGCCTGGTCGCCATGCCGGGAGCGTCGGTGAGGCCTCCGACCTCGGCGAGACGGGAGTCGTCGATCTTGGAGAGGTCACCCACATAGAGGGCGACGCGGACGTGGACGGGGTCGAGGTCGATCACGTCGAACAGGATCGCGCCGGCAGCCACCTTCTGGCCGGGGGCGACGTGGAGATTCCGGAGGATGCCCCCCCCTTCGGCCGCGATCGGCAATGAGGGAATGGTGCCTCCCTCGGCCCCCTTGATGGCCTGGTCGATCGCGTCGCGACGGGTTGTCGCGGCGCGGAGCGTGGCCTGGGCGACCTCGAAGCCCGAGCGGGCGTCTTCGACGGCTCCCGCCCCTCCGAGATTCTGCTGGCGGAGCCGCTCCGTCCGATCAAGCACGAGCTTCGCCTGGGCGAGTTGCTTCTCGGCCTGTTCGATCTGACCCGTCGCCTCGACCCGTGTCGTGGCGAAGGTGGTCCGAGCCTCGGCTGAGAGGAGCGGGACGAGATTAAAGATGATCTGACCCTTCTTGACCGGCATTCCCGGTGAAGGAAGGCCGTCGGGCGGGGCATAGAGCGTGCCGGCGATCGGGGCGGCGACGATCAGAGCACGGCCGGGCGGGATGACGACCTCGCCGCCGATGAGTCGGGTCCGGATCACGTCTTTCGACTCGATCGGGGCCGTCTTGAGTCGGAGCCGGACTTCGGCCTCGGAAGTGAGGGTGATCGTTGTCAGGTCGGCCTCGCCCGGCATCTTCTCGACTTTGGCGGGCGCGGCGGGTTTAGCGGCGGCATCCTTTGCTTTGGTCGGCTGGCAGCCGGCCTGGAGTGCCGGCACGAGCATCAGGAGCGTGACGGCGAGGATCGGTTGGCGTCGCATCACCCTTGACCACACCTTCGGATGGAGAGGAGACAAAGTGAGCCGGAACGGTCGAGTGCCGTCAGCCCACCCAGCATGATGGATTCCCGGTCGAAAACCCAGACCCATCCCCGGCTCGTTCATGGGAGCAACCCTGCGAGGACGACCTGCCCGACCCTTAGTTCAGCGTCGGGAGGATCGATCCGGGGCAATTTAAGGACGAAACGACAACCCTGACCTGCCACGCTTTCGACAGCGATCGTCCCACCGAAGGCCGTCGCGATCCGCTGGACGACCGCCAGTCCCAGCCCGACGCCCTGCCGACCCCGCCGCCGGGCGTGGATCGACCGGAAGAACGGCTCGAAGACGCGGGGGAGGTCTACCGGTTCGATCCCGGGGCCATGGTCTTCCACAACCAACCTCGCCGATCCTGCCTCATCATCGACCCGGACGACGATCGTCTCGCCTGGATGGCCATACTTCGCGGCGTTATCGAGCAGGTTGTCGACGAGTTGGGCCAGGAGCGGGGCATGCGCCCGGACCCAAACCGGTCCGTTCGCCTCGACGGCGATGGTGCCTGCGAGCGGATGACCCCCGAGGTGCCCAGCGATCCAGGCGGCGAGATCGAGGGGGGTCGCCTCGGGCAGGCCCGCTTCGGAATCGGCCCGGCCGAGAAAGAGGAGGGCCTCAACGATCTGCGCAAGCCCCCTGGCCTGCCCTCGCAAGAGGCCCATCACGCGGCGATACTCCTCGGGCTCGCGGTCGCGACGGAGGGCGACTTCGATCTGGCCGACAAGGGCCGTGAGCGGTGTCCGCAGTTGGTGCGAGGCGTCGCTAGAGAAGCGCCGTTGCCGCTCGAAGGCGACCCGGAGCCTCGCCAGAAGGTCGTTGAAAGCGCGACCGAGGTCGTCGAGTTCGTCACCGGTCGCGGTCGTCGGGAGCGACCAGCCGGGGTCAGTTGCGTCGAGTTCCTGGGCCGATCGGACGAGCTGAGTCAGTGGAGCGAGGGCGCGACGAACCATCCATCGGCCCAGTATCGCGGCAACGGACCAGACCGCCAGGCTTACGCCGACAAGAAACAGGCTGAGGGTGCCGAGGGTGAGCTCGACGGGCGCGAGCGGAGCGGCGACGGTGAGGATGAGCTCGCGAGGATAAGGGGCATCCCCCGCTCGATCGACCGGTCCAAGCCGCCGCAGGGCCATCTTCCACGCAGATCCCCGGCGATCTCGGAGTCGTTCAGGCGGCTTTGTCGACCCGAGCTGCGGCGTCCACTCGGGAGAGAAGCCCGGATCATCGAGGTTCGGCGATCGATCAACGACCTGTCCGTCGCCGTCGAACACGATCCATCGGAGACGGTCAGGCCCGTGGGTCTGACCGAGGGTCAACTCACGCTCTGATGCCTCCCACTCAACCCCGTCGGGATGGACCTCGGCCGCGGCGGAAAGCACCGCGAGGGCCGAGGCGAGTCGGTCGTCAACCTGTCGGTGTAGGTAGATTCGGGCCGAGACGAAGAGCGCCACGGAGAAGCCGACAAGGACGATCGCGAGTGACGCGAGGAAGAAGGCGGACAGCCGCGTGGTGAGCTTCATCGAGATCAATTCCCCCCGATCGTGGCGGGGTCACCGAGGACATATCCCCGGCCGCGAAGGGTGTGGATGACGCGCGGGCCGTGGACTTCGAGTTTCCTGCGTAGCTCCATCACATGGACTTCGAGGGTATTCGAGACGCCGTCATACTGCTCGTCCCAGACATGGTCATAGATCCTCGTCCGCGAGAGAACCTGGCCTGGATGCCGGAGGAAGAAGACGAGCAGGGCCTGCTCCTTGGCGGTGAATTCGAGAGGATGTCCATCTCTGGTGGCGCGTTGGGTTGTGAGATCGACCCGGACGTCTCCGTGGGTCACCACGGCGCTCGGAGCTTCGCGGTCGCGTCGGCGGACCAAGGCCCGTACGCGGGCGAGCAGTTCGTCGAAGGCGAACGGCTTGCAAAGATAGTCATCGGCACCGCCGTCGAGTCCTCGGACACGGTCGGCGACGGCGTCTCGGGCGGTCAGAAAGAGGACGGGAGTGTCGCGTCCCGATCCACGAAGCTTTCGAAGGACATCCATTCCATCCCGACCGGGGAGCCACCAATCGAGCAGGACGAGATCCCAACTTCCCCCGTCGAGGAGGTGCGAGGCAGTGTCGCCGTCGGCCGCATGCTCGACGATGAATCCCTCCTCACGCAGGCCACGGACGAGAAAGTCGGCGATCTCAACTTCGTCCTCGACGACCAGGATGCGGATGCCCATAAGAGTTCACCCATGTCGGGTCATTGGAGGCTACGCGAAAGTGACAGAGAGTGCGGGACCGAGACAGTTCGTCCCGATCCCGGCTGTCCGATCCGAGACCGTGGGTCAACGTTAGGCCGATCGAATTAGTCTTTCTTCTCAGCCTTCTCGTCCTTCTCTTTGGCTTCCTCGGCGACTTCCTTCTTCGAGAGGATCTTGCCTTGGGGATCGACGGTCACTTCGAGGGTCTTCTTGCCGTTCTCGACGACCTGAAGCTCGTAAGTCACCTTGTCGCCCTTGGTGGCTTCCTCGATCTCCTTGAACTTGCCGTTGGGGAATTCGGCCTTGAGGGTGGCCGCGACGGCGGCGGGAAGGTCTCCCTCGGCGAGTTCCTTCTCGATTTCCTCGATGGTGCCGTCGGCTTTGAGCGAGACGGTGTACTCGCCGCCCTTGGAGTCGACCTCGACCTCGTAGATGGTCTTCCCGTCTTCGACTTCCGTCTCTGCCCCTTCGATCTTGCCGTTGGGGAACTTGTCCTTGATGGCCTTCGTCACGGCGGCCGGGAGCTTGTCGACGGCGATCTTGTCGAAGGCCAGGGCCGAGACCCCGAGAGCACTGAGCACGACACCGGAAAGGGTCATCACCAGGCGAGTCTTCATCATCACAATTCTCCGTTCGCTAAGACATCCTCCGCTCCGACCGGCTCCACAGACCGGCTCTGGCGAGCGACGAGGGCATTCTAGCAGCCATCCATAAAGATTGTGTGAGCCGAAGATAAAATAGGGCTTAGCTCGTTCGACTGGATGTAGGTCGTCGAACCCGGAGACTTTCTTGCTCATTGCCACGACGTCAATCGTCCCGGATGCCGGCCCGAGGAGCGAGACCTTCCAGTAGATCGCCCCATGACAGGTTCAATGCCTGACGATGGCCAGGATGATCTCGACCGCGATCAAGACGATCACCACGATTTCGAGCACTTCCATCCTCGTCCCGCCGGCCTGATGGACGAGCAGGTCGTAGACGTCGCCGACGGTTTCGAGCTTGCGACGGATTGATTGTTGCCATTCTGGGAGGTGAAATCGCCCCTGCGCGAGGTCGTAGATCCGCGAGAGGTATTGATCGCCGATGAGCTTGAGGGCGTTATCAGCCCGCTCGAACAGGCTGGTGGCCTCGATCTCCAGTTCACGGACGCTCCGGACGGCCCCCGAGTGCGTCCGCCAGAGCGGCAAGACCCCGCGCCGCTTCTGGCCGGGCCGGATCAGGCGATAGGCGGCCTCGAGTCGGTCGTCGAGTCGGTCGTCGATGTGTCGGAATTCGAGAAGCTGGACGTTGGCGAACTCGATCACCTGGAGCGTATCTGCGCAGACCCGATCGGCGACGAACCCGGCGGCCCAGTCGAGTGTCACCACGTCGGTTGGGCTGTAGGAGAGGCTGAGGCGGCTCGCCTCACGGACCTCAGCCTCGCTGAGCGGACCGCCTTCGAGTCTTACCAGCCCCGCGATCCATTCGGTATGCGAGGCGATCCACTCGGGCGATCGCTCGCCGATCTGGAAGACGATGTACTCTTCGCTAAAGACACTCGGCTCGAACTCGGTCACCATCGGCCTGATCCGGTCAAGCCAGGGCGAGATGACCAGCCTCGCCTTCGCGACGAGCGGCCCCGGCTCGGCAAGCTCCTCCGCCAGCGCGAGCAATTCGGTCTCGGTCAGCCGAACCGCGAACGAGACGAGCAGCGAGACCGCGCCGAAGTCGAAGAAGCTCAGCTCGGCGCGAGGCGGCGCGGTCGCCACCCCCGGCAGAGTCAGGTCGGGGGCGTCGAGCGTAACGCGGAGCGGCGCGGGCCGATATTTGAGCGACTCGGGCGTCCGTCGTCGCCGGGCGAGCGTCCCCTCTTCGGCCGCGAGCAGGGGGCGAGCGCGGTCGAGGTCGATCTCGTAACCGATGTCGAAGGCGAAGGCCATGTGGACGTTGACGTCGAGCGGTTCCATTACGGTCCCCGTCAGTATCGACCTCACCGGTCATCGTCCGCCGCCACATGGCAGCTCCGGGCCTTGATGATGATCTCCACCGAGACTCCCACGCACAATCCCAGCGCCTGGATCGCGGGAGTCACCACGCTCACGATCCAGGCGACCTCGCCAGTCCGCACCAACACCTCGGCTTCCGAACCCGACCCCGACCCGATCACCCGTTCGACCGTACCGGGAAGGACGTTGCGGGCACTCAGGCCCGAGATCGACCCCCGCGCAAGGAGGATGTCGTCGGCCCTCACACGCACCACCACCGACGATCCCACGGGCCGATCGAGCGATGGGACGATCAGCTTCGGACCGCCGTCAAGCCGGAGGATGGTCTCTCCGCCCTTCTCACCCTGGCTCTCCACCGTCGCCCCGAACCGGTTGTGGACCCCCTCCATTGCCACCCCCGAGGCCCTCGCCAGCACGTCGAGCGGAGGCCCTTCGTCGATGACCTTTCCGCCTTCGAGCCGGAACAGCCGCGAGCCCAGCGAGATCGCCTCCGACGGGCTATGTGTGACATAGAGGACCGGGATCTGTTCGGCACGCTGGACGGCCCGGATACGGTCGATGAGCACGTCGCGCGCGGCCATATCGAGCGCCGAGACCGGCTCGTCACAGAGCAGCAGCCTCGGCCGGGGGGCCAGCGCCCTCGCCAGTCCGACGCGCTGACGCTCTCCCCCCGAGAGCGTCTCCGGTCGCCGCCCCATGAGCGGCCCGACACCGCAAAGGTCGGCAACCTCTGCGACACGCCGATCAGCCTCGACCCGTCCCCACCCCTTGAGGCCGAATCGGAGGTTTTGGGCGACATCCAGGTGCGGGAACAGCAGGTCGTCCTGAAAGATCAGTCCGATCCGTCGATGGCGGAGCGGGCGATCTACGCCAGTTGTCGAGTCGAAGAGAGTTTCATCTCCGAGCCGGACCCTTCCTTGGTGAGGACGTTCGAGCCCCGCAATCAGGCGGAGGATCGACGACTTTCCCACCCCGGACGCCCCGAACAAGATGCCGCACTCGGCCCCGAGTCGGAGCGAGACGTCGATCTTCAGGTGCGAGCCGGGAGGGCTCCAAGAGAGGTTCGCTTCGAAGGCCAGGTTCACGGCTTGCTCCGGTCCCCAGTGGTCCTCTGGGCGATGAGCAGGGCGACGATCGAGATCGACGCGACGAGCAAGGTCAGCAATCCCGCTCTTGGGGTGTCCCCAACCTGCACGGCGTCGTAGATCGCCAGCGAGGCGGTCTGGGTTCGGCCGGGAATGTCTCCGGCGACCATCAGGGTCGCGCCAAAGTCTCCAAGGGCACGCGCGAACGCAAGTACCACGCCGGCGATCAGCCCTCTCCACGCGAGCGGGACCGTGACGCTTACGAAGACCGACCACTCGCCCCGGCCGAGCAGTCGGGCCGCGTCTTCGAGCGCGGGATCGACGCTTTCAAAGGCCGAACGCGCCGGGATGAGGAACATCGGCACAGCCGCGACGCTTGATGCGATCACCGCGCCCACCCAGTTAAAGACGAGCTGCACGCCCCAGGTCTGTTCGAGCCAGAGGCCCAACGGCGATCGGCGACTCAACAGTACTAATAAACCATAGCCGAGCACTGTCGGTGGTAGGACGAGTGGCAAGAGCAAGAGGCCGCCCAGCAACCCTTTCCCCACAAACCGTCCCCGGGCCAGCATCAGCGCCAGCGGCACGCCCACGACGACGATCAGTAACGTCGCGAGCGAGGCCACGCGAAGGGAGAGCCAGAAAGGGGTGAGGTCGGGAAGGGTCGGCATCGATCTCGCGAGCGGCAAGGGGCCGGTCGTCTCAAGGTGTGGGAACCAGGCCGAGGAAGCCAAAGTCCCTCAAGATCCCCTGCCCGTCGTCGCTTAGCAAGAACCTGGCGAATTCCTCGGCGTCGACTGCCCGCTTGGAGTCGGCCACGACTCCCATCCCCTGTACAATCGGGTCACAGACATCGGGTGGGAGCGGGATCGTCTTGACCCCCTTCACCTTCCCAAGCGCCTTGCCGACGAGCCCGACCTCGGCATTACCCGACTCGACGAACTGGAGAGCCTGGCGGACCGATTCGGCGATCACCAGTTTGGGCTTCACCCCCTCCCAGAGTCCAGCTCGTTCGAGCGCCTGCTTGGCCGCTGTGCCGTAAGGTGCAGTGTCCGGATTCGCGATCGCGACGGCCTTGATCTTCGGACCGGCCAGGTCGGCAAGGCCCTTCACGCCGGGGTCGGACAGCTCGTAGACCGCGAGGACGATTGACCCGCGCGTGAACGGCCGGACCGAGTCGGGCTTGATCGTGCCGTCCTTTGCCAGGTCGTCGACGAACTTGCGATTCGCCGAGAGGAAGAGGTCGAACGGGCCTCCCGCCTTGATCTGCTGCGCAAGCTGGCCAGACGACCCGAACACTGGTTCGACGTCGGAGTGATTATCCAGCTTGAATCGGGCGATCAAGACCGGCATCACGACCTGGAGGTCGCTCGCTGCCGCGATCCGCAACGGCGGCGGGCCGGTGGGCTTCGATTCTCCGCAGCCGAGGCCGATCACGATCGGGAGGAACAGGGCGAAGCGTCGTCTCATTGATTCACGAATTTCGGTTTAAAAGCCATCGGACGAAACCACCTCGCCACCATTTCGGCTCCCGAGGGCCTGCCAGGTGCTGACGTTTACCGAATTCTTGATGTACTGAACGTGACCGTCGCAGAACAACGAGTTGACGCCCCCAGGGTGGCGGCTGCGTGATGTGATGTTTAACGAGAGGTTCGTCCAATCCGCAGGCGACTTGTCGCTGTGAGGCAGGCCGCCCCGGCAGTCATATCCCTTGTCGTTGGGGGGCCGACGGTGGTTGTACATGCTATGCCCCGGCGCTCCATAAAGCCACTTAATACCCCGCGTCGGTTGAAATCCGGGAGGGGAGGCGGTGAGGCATCGGGTGACATAATCCGAATCGGAGACGATCGGCGGCCCGTTGCCGGCGGAGTTATTTCCGGTGATGACGAACCCGCTCAGCGGGTCCTGCGCGAAGACCGTTGCTCCCTTGAATCCCGTCGGGGCACCGGCTCCCGAACGCATGGTCTCGCTGATCGAGATCGTCTGAGACGTACCGTCGGTGATCGTCTCGATCCCCACCCGTGAGTTCTCGAAAAAGATCCCGTCCGGTGGAGTGAGCGGGGCCGGCGGGTTCTGGACCACGGAGTAGCCGGAACCGACGTTCAGCAGGTAATTGTGGCCTGCGTACACTCCCCCCCCAACCACGGTCGAAGCAGGAGCTGTATCCGAGGGGCATAGCAACGTATTCAAGACCGTCCTCGCGCCAGTCGAGTTCGCGGCGGCGGTTGTCGTTGTGTAGTCGGGGTCTGGGTTCACGCTGAAGTTCATCGCATTGAAGAGATTCTGAAGTTCAAACTGCGGCAACAACTGCGAATAAGCCCCCCAACAATGCCCATTGCCAGCGACGTAGGTGTTCATCCGACCCGGCGGGAATGTGTTAGAAGTCGAGTGGTAGTTGTGCATCGCCAGTCCGAGCTGTTTCAAGTTATTTGTGCATTGAATCCGCCTCGCGGCTTCGCGAGCGGCCTGCACAGCGGGTAAGAGCAAGGCGATCAAGACGGCGATGATCGCGATCACGACCAAAAGCTCGATCAAAGTAAATCCGCGACGTCGGCGACATGCGGCGTCCCCAGCCATGCTCCACCTGACCTTTCGCGATCGATGGTATGATTCTGTCACGAGGAGACATTATAGTATCTAAGGCTGATAGCGTCAATCGCGTTGAGATTGCCGGGGGACGGGGATATCGGTTATGACGGAAGGGCAAATTGAGGAATAGTCCCCGCTTTGGAAAGGGCGCGCCGGCCGATGAAGATCGACCAGTTCTTGAGGCATCACGGAATCGGTTCGAACCCATTCAGTGAGGAAGACGCCCAGACCGATGCCGTCTTCAAGAGGGCCTGCCTCGACACAATCCATCACCCGGCCTGGGATAAGTTCTTCGGCAGCCCTTCGGAGCCTTCGACTGCCCTGGTCTTCGGCGAGAAAGGCAGCGGTAAGACCGCACTCCGGCTCCAGGCGACCGCCGAGCTAGAGGGTTACAACCGCGAGAATCCTGACGCCCGGGTGTTCGTGATCTCCTACGATGACTTCAACCCGTTCCTCGACCACTTCCGCCACGCGACTCGTTCGAGCACGGCGAAGGTTCTCGACTCGTGGCGGCTCCAGGACCACATGGACGCCATCCTCGCGCTGGGAGTGACGCAGCTCGTCGACAAGCTCACGGTCGACAAAACCGACCTGTCGATCCTCAGCGAAGATCAGCGCCGTGACTTACTTGTGCTGGCCGCTCTCTACGACCAGTCGACCGGCGAGCCGATCCAGCGCCGCTGGAGCCGACTCCGCCGCCGATCGGGATTCCGCCCGCTCTGGAGCCGCCGTGACCTTCAGATCGGTTTCGGCGTGACCCTATTCATCCTCCTCCTACTCGGCTTGTTCGAAGGGTTGCGGACCTGGAAGATGCTCCCCTGGGTGCTGCTGCCCCTGGTCGGCTGGCTCTACTGGGGCTGGCGTCTGGCCGGAGCCGAGTTGAAGGCCCGAGGCATCCGCAACGGCCTCCGCGTACTCAGCCGAGATTCCGCCGCGCTCCGTGGCGAGCTACTCTGGTTCAAGCCGAGCGACCTCGGCGGTCAGCCGCTCCCCTCGATCGGCCGCGACGGGGCCGAGGAGCGTTATGAGCTGCTCCGCAAATTTCAGGGCGTGCTCAAGACCCTCAGCTATGCCGGGATCATCGTCCTTGTCGACCGGGTCGACGAGCCCCAACTCATTGAGGGCGACCCGCGCAAGATGCGGGCCTTGATCTGGCCCTTGCTCGACCACAAATTCCTTCGTCACCCCGGCATCGGCACAAAGCTGCTCCTCCCGATCGAGCTAGCCTACTACCTCGAAAAGGAAGACAAGGAGTTCTACGACCGCGCCCGCCCCGACAAGCTCAACCTGATCAAGCCGCTCCGATGGACTGGCCCCTCTCTTTACGACCTCGCGAGTGACCGCCTCCAAGCCTGCGCCTCGACGAACGGAGCCCCCGATTCCGACGGAACCCATAAAGGTCCGCGTCTTCGCCAGATGATCGACGAATCGGTCGGAGACCAGGCCCTCAAGGACGCCCTCGGAAATCTCCGGACTCCTCGCCAACTCTTCAAATTCCTGCATCGCCTCCTTGAAGAGCATTGCCACCGCCACACCGAGGACGCCCCCCGCTGGCAGATCGACGCCGACACCTTCCGCACCACCCTCTCGGCGCACATCCGCGACCTGGATGCGTTTGATCGAGGTTATGGGCATGGGTGATCCGCTCGCCCCATCGTCGGCTCGGTTAATAAGGCTGTTTGCCTGAGATGAATGCCCCATTTCGTTACATCAAGCTCTTCAAACCCTACGACGTCCTCACCCAGTTCACCGACGAATCCGGCCGTGCCACGCTCAAGGAGTTCGTCTGGCTGCCCGATCTCTATCCGGTCGGGCGGCTCGACCGCGATAGTGAAGGGTTGCTTCTCCTGACTGACGACGGCCGGCTCGCGCATCGCTTGACCGATCCCCGCTATGAGCATCCGAAAACCTATCTCGTCCAGGTCGAGAAGGTGCCGACGCTTGAAGCGATCGCGGCGCTGACGGGCGGGGTTAGACTGAAGGACGGCATGACCCGTCCCGCCGAAGCGAGGTTGCTCGACACAGACCCCGAACTACCCGATCGGCCCGTGCCGATTCGGTTTCGGAAGAACGTGCCGACGGCCTGGATTCGGCTGGTCATCCGCGAGGGTCGGAATCGGCAGGTCCGGCGGATGACGGCGGCGGTCGGTTATCCCACGCTACGGCTCGTCCGGGTCGCGGTCGGACCGATCGAACTCGGAGACCTCAAGCCGGGCGAGTGGCGTGACCTGACCGCGGAGGAGCGCCGCGCACTCGGGCTGATCGGTTGACGGGCGGGGGCGGACGCCGATAGAGTCCGGTTGAACATCGAGCCAACCTCCGAGAGTCACCGCATCATGAGCCGGGAAACGACGCTGAAACGCATTCTCGACGGCGGCATCGTGGCGGTCGTGCGTGCTGAGTCGGGGGAACGGCTGGTGCAGGTCGTCAAGGCGCTCGCGCAGGGGGGGGTGACGGCGGCCGAGATCACCTTCACGGTGCCCGATGCGGTCGGCGTGATCCGGAAGGTGCGCGAGGAATTGGGCGACTCGATCGTCCTCGGCGCGGGGACCGTGCTCGACCCCGAGACGGCCCGCGCGGCGATGCTCGCGGGGGCCGAGTATATCGTCGCCCCTTCGGTGAATCTCGACGTGATCCGGATGTGCCGCCGGTATGACACCGTCGTCATGCCGGGAGCCTTGACGCCGACCGAGGTGGTTTCGGCCTGGGAGGCTGGGGCCGACGTCGTCAAGATCTTTCCGGCCGATCTAGGCGGACCTGCCTATCTGAAGGCCCTTCGCGGCCCCCTGCCCCAGGTGAGGATGATGCCGACCGGCGGGGTCGACCTGACGACGGCCGAGGCGTTCTTGAAGGCTGGGGCTTGCTGTCTGGGAGTCGGCGGGTCGCTGGTCGAGCCGAAAGCCGTTGCTTCGGGTGACTTCGCACGACTCCGCGACCTCGCCTCGCAGTATGTGGCGATTGTCCGCAGATTCCGCGCGGGGGCCTGAAATTCGGCCGTGGGGCGTTGCGGAGGGAGTTCCGTGGGGCTAGGCTAACGGGACAATCGCTGAGCGGTCGGGAGGAATCCCGCCCCTTTTGCACTGGCATTTCCTGTTCGACCACGGAAAGGTTTTATCGATGTCGAGACTCCTCGTCTTTCCCGCCCGGGTCGGCATGGCCGCCCTGCTCTTACTTTCAGCTGGTCTCGCCAAGGCCGACGCCACTCTGAAATGGACGGGTAAGCCGGGCGAGGTCCTCAAGTATTCGTTCACCCAGCTCAATGACATCAAGTTCACCGTCCAAGGTCAGCAGACGTCGAGCAAGAGTGAACTGACCGTCGATCTGAAGTGGACGATCAAGTCGGTTGCCCTCGACGGCATGCTCGACGTGACCCAGGTTGCCGACCGCGTCCGGGTTAAGATCACGACGGCGGGACGGATCATCAGCTATGATTCGAGCGATAAGACCGCAGCCGGTGGACCCGAGGTCCAGATGTTCTCCAAGATCTACGACGCCATGCTCGGCCAGGCTTATACGCTGAAGATCAGCCCGCAAGGTGAAATGGTCGACGTTAAGGTTCCCGACGTGGTCATCGCAGCCGTGGGCGGCTCGCCCTTCGCGGCGACGGCTGACAGCGGCAGCTTCCTCACCCCGGCGGGCGTGAAAAATATGTTCGCGCAGATCATGCCCAAACTACCCAAAGACGCCGTCGCCGATGGGGCCTCCTGGAAGACGGATCTCACCCTCCCTACCGGCCCGATCACGATGGTCCTCCAGAATACCTACACGCTCGGCGAGTCGACTCCGTTCGCGAAGTTTCAGGCCAAGATCGATACGTCGATCAAGGCGGGGGCCGAGGCCGCAGTCACATTTAAACTGAACAAGCAGAGCGGGTCCGGAAAGTTCACGTTCGACACTCAGGCGGGCCGGCTTACCGAATCGTCGATCGACCAGTCATTCGACATGACGATCACCGCGAATGGCATGGACATCCCCCAGTCGATCGTCCTCTCGGCGAACCTGAAACTCGTCAAGTAAATTTGGAACCGGGTAGGGATGGGGCGTGCGATTTGGCGGCAGAGGCCCAAAGCGGCTTCTCGCAGGCCTCTCGCACGTTGACCCTCCTCTCGTCCTAGCCTAAACTGATAAATAAGATGCAAGCCTCCCCACGCTAGATTCCGGGTCGTCGAGCCGCGATGGCGATCACGTACTACAAGCGTTTCCGGATGGAAATCGACCTTGATGGTTCGATCCAGGCTCCCTCGCTCTCCTTCCCGTTTCGCTGGGTGAGCTGGGACGAGGGACTGCTCGAACAGCACGCCGAGGTGAAGTATCTCAGCTTCCGTGAGGAGATCGACTCGCACGTCTTTCCTTGCTTGGGTGACCGTCATGGCTGTCAGCGGTTGATGAGGGAAATTCGCCGAAAGCCAGGCTTCCTGCCGTCGGCGACATGGTTAATCCTCGGCCCGGTCGGATTCGTCGGGACGATTCAAGGCGTGATGGATCGCGGGCCGATTGGCGCGATCCAGAACGTCGGCGTCGCCCCTGAGTTCCGAGGCCAAGGGCTTGGCAGCGCCCTCGTGCGGAAGGCGCTTGAGGGATTCTATACGGCCGGACTCAGGAGGGCTTACCTCGAAGTCACGGCAGAGAATGTGTCGGCAGTGCTGCTCTATCACGCGGTCGGCTTCCGCCGATCCAAGACGCTCTACAAGGCCGTCGACGGTTGATCGGCGGATCAAGTCAGGTCGTTGGCTTCGCTGGCTCGACTTTCGCCAGGTCGACATTCGCCGGACCGTTGATGACTGTGCCGTGGCGGTCGAAGCGCGAGCCGTGGCAGGGACAATCCCAGGTCGTCTCGCCCGAATTCCAGGAGACGACGCAGCCGAGGTGAGGGCAGACGGCCGAGCGCTCATGGAGCGTGCCCTCGTCGTCACAATAAACGGCGACCTTGTGCAGGCCGCGACGGACGATCGCCCCGTGGCCGCGAGGGATCTCGTGGACCGATTTCACGTCGCCGCCCGTGAGCCAGTCGGCATACTGCCCCGCGACGTTGAGGTTCTCGCGAAGGAAGTCGCCGGCTGCCGCCACCGGCTTCCGCGACGGGTCGTATAGCTCGATCCAGGGGTTCTCTCGCTTGAGGATCAGGTCGGTAATGAGCAGGCCGGCGATCGTGCCGTGGGTCATGCCCATGCCTGAGTCGCCGGTAGCAATGTAGATATGCTCCACGTCTCCGGGATTGTGGCCGATGAAACCGAGCCCATCCATCGACTGCATCACCTGGCCCGACCACTTGTACTCGACGGCTCCCATCGTTAAGAACCGCTCCTTGGCCCAGGATTCGAGCCTGGCATATCTCGCCTCGGAGTCGTCAGCCTGGCCCGTCTTGTGGTCCTCTCCGCCGACGATCAGGATGTCATCCCCCTCGGGCAGACGTTCGACGCGGACATAGTGATAAGGGTCGGTGGTGTCCCAGTAGAGGGCTAAGGTGATCGACCCGCGCGGGATTCGGGCACCGATGGCATAGGTCAGGTAGGGAGCCTGCTTGGTGTGGATCGAAAACATGTCGTTGATTGGCGTGTTCGTCGCGACCACTACCGACCCGGCGGTGACGGTCATCCCGCCCGTCGCGTGGACCTTCGCTGGCGGGCCGGGCTCAATCTTCTCGACGTGGGTCGAGGTGAAGATTTTTCCGCCCTGGGCCTCAATCGCCTTTGCCAGGCCCGAGATGTATTTCAGGACGTGAAATTGACCTTGGAACGGGAACCGAAGTGACGGCCCAGGCTCGAATCCCATGATCGCGGGCCGTTCGATCTTCTCGACCCCATCCAGGCCCGCCCGATGCGCGGCTTCGAGTTCCTTGTCGAGTTCGTTTGGCTTCGTGTCGGGGGCGAGGAAGAGATAGCCGTCGAGTCGGATGAAGTCACAGTCGATCGACTCGTCCTTGATGATCCGCTCGATGGTGGCGATCGCCGCCGTATGACTCTCGGCAGCGAGTCTTGCCCCTTCCTTGCCACGCACCCGCTCGACCTCGTAATAGCGATCGTCGAGCGCATTCGAGAGGTGCCCGGTGGTGCGGCGCGTCTGTCCCGAGCCGATCGGCCCATCGTCGAGGACGACGACTTTCTTGCCCTGTTTCCCGAGTAGATACGCGGTCGTTAACCCCGCGATCCCCGCGCCGATGACGCAGACGTCGGTATCCGTCGATTCACCCAGCGGTTTCTCGGCGGGTACATCGGCAGTCACCATCCAGACCGATTGGGTTTCGCCGGTTTCGCTTTTCATCGGATGAGACTCCTGGTCGGATCATGGCATTGACGGAAGGACTCCATGGCAAGCCTCATGCCATCTCGGCCCTCAGGGGGTGTATAGGGAGTTATTCTCCGTTAGAATGGATCTGTTCGGCCCCGCAAGCGGGGGATCCACCGAATTCGCCCCATCCTGCGCCTCTCCCCGCGAGGTTCCCGTGTCTGAGCCGTCCGTCGTCCATCATGTATTTCCCAATGGCCTTGTCCTCGTCGCCGAGACGATCCCCAGCGTCCGATCGGCGGCGTTCTCGTTCCTGCTTCCCGCGGGTGCGGCCTATGAACCCGAGGATCGCGGGGGGACGGCGTCGATGCTCTCCGAGTGGATCACCCGGGGGGCGGGAGACCTCGACAGCCGGGCGCTGATCTCGGCGCTCGACAACCTCGGCGTCTCCCATGCCGAAGGGGCGCAGACGGCCCACACGAGTGTCTCGGCCGCGACTCTCGGCCGCAACTTGATCGACGCCCTGGCGATTTACGCCGACGTGATCCGGCGTCCCGCCCTCGACGACGACGAGGTTGAGCCGATCCGCGCCCTCGCCTTGCAGGGACTTCAAGGGCTCGAAGACGATCCGGGCTCGAAGGTCGTCTATGAGCTGCGCCGTCGCTTTTATCCCGACCCCTGGGGCCGTCCCTCCCCCGGCACGCCCGAAGGTGTTGAGGCGATCACACCCGACAGCCTGCGTGAATTCCACGGCCAGACCTATCGGCCCAACGGCTCGATCCTCGCCGTCGCCGGCGCAATTGACTGGCCGACTCTCCGCGATGCCGTCGGCCGTCTTTTCGGCGACTGGGAGCCGAAGCCCGAGCCGCCGGTTCGACTCAAGCCGACAGGGCCGAACCGCGACCACATCCACAAAGAAACGCAGCAGACCCAGATCGCCCTCGCCTATCCGAGCGTGACGATCACCAGCCCCGACTACTACCTCGCCCGCGCGGCGACGGCGATCCTCGGGGGCTATTCGTCGGCGAGGCTCTTCACGGAGGTCCGCGAGAAGCGGGGCCTCTGTTACACCGTCTATGCCAGCTACGAGAGCCACAAAGATCGCGCGGCGGTCATCGGCTATGCGGGGACTTCGACCGAACGCGCGCAGGAGACGCTTGACGTAACGCTCGCCGAGATCGAACGCCTCGGCGAGCACGGTGTGCAAGTCGAGGAACTCGAGACCATGCGCGCGGGGCTCAAGAGTTCGCTCATCATGCAGCAGGAGTCGAGCATGAGCCGGTCGGGCTCGCTCGCTTCGGACTGGTATCATCTCGGCCGTGTCCGCTCGCTCGACGAGATCTCCGCCGCTCTCGACGCGCTGACGCCCGAAGCCGTGAGCGACTTCGCCGCGAGGCAACAGACACGCGACCTGACCGTGCTCACCCTCGGCCCCGCGCCGTTGAAACTGCCGCCCTCGACCCGAGTCGCGAGGCCCGGGCCTTCTCTACCTCAATTCCCACGGCGACCATCCCACGATGCGATTTCACCAGACTACCTTATCGAACGGCCTGCGGGTCATCGCCGAGTTGAACGACGAGGCCCGCTCGGTCGCGACCGGCTTCTTCGTGAAGGCGGGCAGTCGCGACGAGTCGCTCGACGTCGCGGGCGTCTCGCACTTCCTCGAACACATGGTCTTCAAGGGGACACCCAACCGGGGTGCGATCGAGGTCAATCGTGACTTCGACCGCGTCGGGGCGAAGCACAACGCCCAGACCTCTGAGGAAGACACCTTCTATCATGTCACCTGTCTACCCGAATATCTGCCCAAGGCGTTCGACGTCCTCTCGGACATCCTCCGCCCTAGCCTACGTGAGGACGACTTCGAGACCGAGAAGAAGGTCATCATCGAAGAAATTCTGATGTATCTGGATAGCCCGATGTCCGTCGCCTATGAGGCGGTCAAGGAGCTACACTTCGGCGGCCACTCGCTCGGCCAGAGCATCCTCGGCACGGTCGAGTCGATCACCGACCTCCAGGTCGGGAAGATGCGTTCGTACTTCGCCCGATTTTACAGCCCCGCAAACATCGTCCTCGCGTTCGCGGGCAAGTCCGACTGGGATCAGATCGTCGCGTTGGCCGAAGAGCATTGCGGCGACTGGATAGGCGAAGACGCCTATCGACTGACTCCCGCTCCCCACGGCACTGGGGCGTTCCAGGCGATCCTCCGCGCCGACGACAATCAACAGACCCTCATCGCGATGTCCGACGGCCCCCCGTTGGAAAGCGATGACCGATACGCTTCTCACCTGCTCTCGACCATCCTCGGCGACCATACCGGAAGTCGGCTCTACTGGAACCTCGTCGACCCCGGCTTCGCCGACGGCGCGGAGATGGGCTATCAAGACTACAACCAGGCGGGCGTCTTTTTTACGTTCGTGAGTTGCGAGCCCGAAGAGGCCCAGGCCAACCTCGGCCGAGTCGCTGAAGTCTATCGCCAGGTGATGGCCGACGGTGTCACCGACGCCGAACTGAATCAGGCCAAGAACAAGGTCCTCGCCCGCAACGTCCTCCGGAGCGAGCGGCCAATGGGGCGGCTGACCTCGCTCGGGTTTCAGTGGACGTATCGCCGCGAATATCTCACCGTCGAGGCTGAACTCGACGCCTATTCGAAAGTCACCCTCGCCGATATTAGACGCGTCCTCGACAGCTATCCGCTCCTCCCCCAGACGATCGTCTCAGTCGGGCCGACAACCGACATCCACGCTCCCGAATGAGCCGAGGCCCTCTCAAGCAATGGAGAGAATGCCCGTGAGCACGTCCGTTCGCATCACCGTCGCCCAGTACGACGCGATGATCGCCGAAGGTCAATTCGAACCGCGCGAGGAGCACCACGTTGAACTCATCGAAGGAGAGATCGTCCCGATGAGTCCGATTGGCCCTCCCCACGACGACTGTGTCGAGATCCTCACCGAGTGGAGCTACGAGGTACGTCCCAAGGAGGAAGTCGTCATCCGGGTGCAAGGCGGCTTGGGAATTCCCGACCTCGATAGCGTCCTCGAGCCCGATCTCTTCTGGGCCAGGCGCAAGCGTTATCGAGACGAGAGGCCGCAATCGGCAAATATCCTCCTTCTGATCGAGGTCGCCGAAAGTAACCTCTCGAAGGATCGGAATCGAAAAGCCTGGCTTTATGCCCACGCCGGGATCACCGACTACTGGATCATCAACGTCGCCGGTCGATCAGTCGAGGTCCGCCGCGACCCGCGGGATGGCACCTATCAGAGCGTCCAAATCTTCCGGCCCGGCGACTTGATCCCACTTCTCGCATTCCCCGAGATCGCCTTCCCAGTCGAGATTGTTTTCCCCACCGACGCGGATTGAAGCGAGTCCTTCCATGCGGATCGTGAGCCTGCTCCCGTCGTTGACCGAACTGGTCTGTGCCCTCGGGCGGGGCGACGAACTGGTGGGTGTCACCCACGAGTGCGACTATCCGCCGGGGGTCGAATTTCTGCCCCACCTGACCCGGAGCCGGATCGCGGCCAAAGCGACGAGCGCCGCGATCGACCGGGCGGTCTCCGAGCAGGGCGGGAGTCTCTACGACCTCGACGGCGTGACGCTCGCGGAACTTCGTCCCGACATCATCCTCACTCAGGAACAATGCGACGTCTGTGCCGTGAACGAGGCGACCGTCCGTCGAGTCGCGTCCAACCTGGCACACTTGCCCCGCGTCGAGAGCGTCAATCCGACGGACCTCGCGGGCGTGTACGCGATGTTCACGGAAATCGGCAAGATTCTCGACGCGGAGCCCGAAGCCCAGACGCTTCGGCAGGCTTTCGATGACCTCGCAGAAGGGATTGTCTCACGCGTCGGCGGACTCCGACGTCCCCGAGTTCTCTTGCTCGAATGGTTCGATCCGCCTTTCACCTCGGGACACTGGAACCCGGAACTGGTCCAGCTTGCGGGCGGGGTTGAGGTCTTCGCGAAGTCGGGCGAACGCTCACGACGAGCCACTTGGGACGAGGTCGCCGAGGCGGACCCCGACCTGATCCTGCTCTCTCCGTGCGGCTTCACGATCGAGCGGACCGAGGCCGAGCTTCCCGACCTGCTCCGCCGTCCGGAATGGCGATCGCTTCGCGCCGTCCAATCCGGCCGGGTCGCCCTCACCGACGGCTCTGCCTATTTCTCCCGCCCCGGCCCGAGGCTGAAGGAGAGCCTCGCCATCGCCGCCGCGTTCATCCATCCCGAAGTGTGCGCCAACCTCGCCCCGGCCGGTGCGCTCCGATTCCTGGAGCCCATCGCATCCGATGCGTGAGGTTTCCTTCGACATCTGACCCCGACCTGGGTCAAGCTCCGTCCTTGCCGGCCAAAAAAGAAACCGCCCTCGCTTGATGCGAGGGCGGGTCGGTCGATCACGAGACATGATGTCTATCCGACGAAATCGACGACGAGCGACGGATCAATACGCATCCGAACTCACGACTTCGCCGTTGGCGCGGGTCCCGAGTTGCCAGTAAGTGAGCATGTTGACCGAGTTCTTGATGAACTTGACGCTACCGTCGCCGAAGAGGAAGTTGGCACCGCCCGAGTGGTTGCTCGAGACGTTGGAGTAGTTCATCCCTTCGGCAACGCCGCCGCCGGAGTTCTTGCAAGCGCCCCACTTGTATTGAGTCGAATTCGGAGGGACGACGGTGTTGAACATCGTCTGCCCCATCGTGCCGACCAACCAATACTGGCCAACGTTGTTCAAGAGTTTCGGTGAAGTCCCCGTCGCGTAGTTTGCGGTGCAAGTTAACAGGTCGCCCGCCATGAGGGCCGTGACGCCGACAATACTGACGTCGGGCGAGGTGCCGATCCCACTGACAGACATGATGCCGTTCGTACGCTTGGCGGGCGAATTGATGGGATCGCCCACGAGCTGTTCGCTGAAGGCGATCGTGTTCGACGAGCCGTCGACGCAGTCGCGGAGGCCGTAGCTCGACGCATAGGCGAACAGGCCGGACGAAGTGGCGGAGTAGCCATTGCTGGTCGTCCCGTAGGAGGCGAAGTAGCTGTTACCGTTGCCTCCGGCGACGATGGCGTTCGCGCCCGCGTTACCGTCTGAGGGGCAGAGGAAGATATTGACCTTGGTATAGAGACTCGTCGTGTTGATGCCGACGGCGACCTGTCCGCAGCAATCCGCCGAGGCCAACGAGAAATTGATGGCGTTATAGAGTGGTGCTTGTTCGAGAAACGTCAGCATCTGGGCTTGTGAGCTCATTCCCTGCCAGCTGGTACAGCCTGCCGTCCCCTGGTTGCAGGCGCCACCGATCGGGAACTTGTCGTGAGTTGAGTGATAATTGTGCAGCCCCAAGCCAAGTTGCTTGAGGTTATTGACGCACTGCGCACGCCGAGCCGCCTCGCGGGCCGCCTGGACCGCTGGCAGCAGTAATGCGATCAGGACCGCAATGATCGCGATCACCACCAACAACTCGATGAGGGTGAAACCTCGCTGATGAGCCGAACGCTTCATGGAAACTCCTGGATCATCGACAAGAAAAGGTTGGCAGGATCGATTACAACTCGCGACAGACCTACGAAATATCACTGCCCCAGACTGGTCGGACTCCATCATCGATATTTTATCGATTTATAGAGATGCGAGGGCTGGTAGTTGGTTTGGACCATCTCGCCGACACGCTCGCCGGCGCGGAAGCGTCAGAATGGCCGTCGATGGCTCACTGCGGCCGGCGGGAAGAGCCCTTCACGCCTCCAGGGCCTTTCGAACGAGACTTGTTCGCGTCAAGCGTGGCCTGATCTCTCTCGGCCTTAGCCGCCGCCTGTTCGTCGGTCGTCGCGACGCTGCTTGTATTAGAGTCTCCTCCGCAACCACTTAAAGCCGACAGCGAGGAGAAGCCGAGGCCGAACAGGACGGCAATTCCGATCAAACGGACACGGGACATGAACGAACTCCCTCTCGATGACGTCGTTAACGCGGCCAAGGAACGCGATCGGTCATATCTACCCACGATCAGCGACGAACGACTGGCGTTTCTGAATGTTGCCGACTCTTGTAATACAAATAGCACACACGGACAAGTGCAAGCAATGATCAGGCCAGGAATGACGGATTGAGTGGATTGAGTCAACTCGTTTCGTGTTGACCCTCGGTCGCGACCAGGAAACCCCCGGTTGCGAATGGTCGAGAGTTTGAGGAAGTATTCGGGAACCGTAAGTCGCAACCGTCGGGGTCGTTGAAGGTTGAAAGGCAATCCCGATCGATGGACGACGACTTTCACAACGCGGACGCGTCTGAGTCGGACTGGTTTCTCGGGCCGCAGCCACACATCGAGCAGAGAAATCCATTTTAATGCATGTGGATCACGTGCTGTGTTCGCCGACAAATGTTAAATCCATGACAGCCGAAGTCAAGGTTCCTCATGAGGACGGACGGATTCATGTGCTCTGCCGAAATGGCAGATTTGCCTTGTTGCGCTGCGTCGATCGGCAGCCCATTCAAGGATGATGCTCCAAGGCTTGTTTTTCACAAAGCCTTTCTAGGTCATCGATTAAGTCGAGTAAAATGCCAAGGCATGGTGTTTGCGTAACGGTCGTTGCATTCTTCGGCTAATCGTTCGTCACATGCAGCTGACGTTCGGGTGGTCGGATGGGTAGATTTTTGCTTTCGTTGATCGCAGGAGATTGGATCCAGATGAACTTCAAGCCGTTGGGCGACCGGGTGGTGGTGGAGCGTGAAGAAGCCAAGGCGACGACGGCCGGCGGCATCGTCCTGCCGGACACCGCCAAGGACAAGCCGCAGAAGGGCCTAGTTTTGGCGATCGGCGACGGCCGGATCACCAAAGATGGCAAGCGCCGCGAACTTCAGGTGAAGGTCGGCGACCAGGTCTTGTTCACCTCGTATGCCGGCGACGAGTTCAAGCTCGACGGCGACAAAAAGGTCTTGCTCATGCGAGAAGATGACATCCTGGCCGTCATCGCCTGAGAATCTCGCCCGAATTTCGAGCCCACCCGCACCCCTACAGGGAGTGATAGATACCATGGCCGCGAAGATGATTGCGTTCGATCAAGAAGCCCGCCAGGCGATGCAGCGTGGCGTCGCGAAACTCGCCCGGGCTGTGAAAGTGACCCTCGGCCCCCGTGGCCGCAACGTCATCATCCAGAAGTCGTTCGGCTCGCCGACGGTCACCAAGGACGGCGTCACCGTCGCCAAGGAGATCGAGCTCGAAGACAAGTATGAAGACATGGGTGCGAAGATGGTCAAGGAGGTTGCCTCGAAGACCTCCGACATCGCGGGCGACGGCACCACCACCGCGACCGTGCTGGCCGAGTCGATCTACAACGAAGGCCTCAAGGCCGTCGTCGCCGGCGTCAACCCGTTGCTCATGAAGCGCGGGATGGACAGGGCTGTCGAGGACATCGTCGCCCAGCTCAAGGCGATGAGCACGAAAATTAGCGACAAGAAGGAGACCGAGCAGGTCGCCACCGTCGCCTCGAATTTCGACTCCGAGATCGGCAAGATGATCGCCGAGGCCACCGAGAAGGTTGGCAAAGACGGCGTCATCACCGTCGAAGAGGGCAAGACCCTCAAGACCGAGGTCGAGTGGGTCGAGGGTATGCAGTTCGACCGAGGCTACCTCAGCCCCTACTTCGTCACGAACCCGACCTCGATGGAGGCGGTTCTCGACGACGCCTACATCCTCATTTACGAGAAGAAAATCTCGTCGGTGAAGGACCTGGTCCCGGTCCTGGAGAAGGTCGCCCAGACGGGCAAGCCCCTCCTTCTGATCGCCGAAGACATCGACGGCGAGGCCCTGGCCACGCTCGTCATCAACAAGCTTCGCGGCACGTTCAAGTGCGCCGCGGTCAAGGCCCCCGGCTACGGCGACCGCCGCAAAGCCATGCTCGAAGACATCGCCGTCCTCACCGGCGGCAAGCCGATCTTCGAAGCCCTTGGTATCGAGCTTGAGAACGTCTCGCTGGCCGACCTCGGTCAGGCCAAGAAGATCCAGATCGACAAAGACAACACGACGATCATCGAAGGGTCGGGCAAGACCGACGCGATCAAGGGTCGGATCGAAGCGATCCGCCGCGAGATCGGCGACACCAAGAGCGACTACGACCGCGAGAAGCTTGAAGAGCGGCTCGCCAAGCTCGCCGGTGGCGTTGCGAAGATCAACGTCGGTGCCGCGACCGAGAGCGAGATGAAGGAGAAGAAGGCTCGCGTCGAGGACGCCCTTCACGCCACCCGTGCCGCTCTTGAAGAGGGCATCCTCCCCGGCGGCGGCGTTGCCCTCCTCCGTGCCTCGCGTCACGTCAAGCCGACCGGCCTGTCGCACGACGAGGAGACTGGCTACCAGATCATCGTCCGCGCTTGCACTGCGCCGATCCATCAGATTGCCGAGAACGCCGGTCAAGATGGCGGAGTGGTCGTCAGCAAAGTCGCCGAGCAGAAGGGCAACTTCGGCTACGACGCCTTGAAAGACGAATATTGCGACCTGGTCAAGGCTGGCATCATCGACCCGACCAAGGTCACCCGTTCGGCCCTCCAGAACGCCGCGAGTGTCAGCACGCTGCTGCTGACCTCCGACGCCCTGATCGCCGATATGCCCGAAGACAAGAAGTCGGGCGGCGGCGGCCACGGCGGTATGGACGACATGTATTGATCGATCTGTGAACCGCGATTGACGAGGGGCCCGGAGCAATTCGGGCCCTTTTTCGTTGAATGAGAACGTGCAGGGTGCCGACAGGGCTGAGAATTATCCCGATCGTCCAGGCGAGGGGCTTGACTCGGGTGGGTGAGCCTGATGGGATGAACCGGCCTCGGGCCGGCCGAGCGAATGGGACCGTCCTCGGGAGGGCTCGAAGATGGGTGGCGTCCGGATCGGGATTGTCGGGTGTGGGCTTGCCGCGAGAATCCACCTCGGTCGGCTGGCGTCGATCGACGGTGTCCGGGTCGTCGGCTGCGCCGATCCTGACGCCTCATCGGCGGCAACGTTCGCCGGTCTCGCTCCGCGAGACGACGCGGGAGGGATGATCCCCGCGTTCATCGACCACGGTGCGATGATCCGTGAACTCGCGCCCGACGCCGTGGCCATCTTCACCCCCCACATCACGCATTACCGGCCAGTCCTTGATGCGCTTCAGGCCGGTTGCCACGTTTTCATCGAGAAGCCAATCTCGACGAATGTCCAGGAGGCGGTCGATATTGTTAACGTTGCGCGTGCGCGCGACCGGAAGGTTGGCGTCGGTCATCAATTCCGACTGCTGCCGAGCCTTGTCCTGGCCCGTCGGTTGCTGCTGGAAGGGGCGATTGGGCCGGTCCGATTGGTGACAGCGATCCTGGCACAGTCCTGGTTGGCCACGCACGGGGGTGCCGAGAATTCCTGGCGATTCGACCCCAAGGTCGCTGGGGGTGGCATCCTGGCCGATTCGGGCGACCACCTGATCGATGCCCTGCTCTGGAGCCTCCAGCAGAACGCCGTTGATGTCGCTGCGATGCAGACCCGCCTCGACTCCGGGATTGATCTCGTCACGTCGGCTTCGATCCGCATGGCCGACGGGACACAGGTGGTGTTGGGACTCTCAGGGAACTCGCCTGGGCCATTCTTCGAATTGACGTATTTCGGTGAGGCGGGGCGGATCCGAGTAACCGAAGATCGGCTCGTAAGGGAGTTAGAAAACGGATCGGTTGAAGTTGAGCCCCTGCTCGCTCCGATCGAAAACATTGATGGCAACTTCGTTGCTGCGATCCTTGATGGCCGCCCCCTCTGCTGTCCAGCGGATGAGGCGTTAGACACGGTTCGCCTGCTCGAGGCGGTCGCGCGTTCGGCCGCGACCGGGCAGGTGGTGAGGCTCGGTTGAGGGCCAGAACTCGCTGTCGCGAGGATTCGTACCATTTCGCCGCTTGACAATCCCGTTTCCCTTTCCTACCAATAAGTCTCCGCCCTCCAGAACAGTTGAGATTCGTCAGGGCCCGCCGGCCGTCGAGATCCGATGGAGAGGGGGCCGAGACCCCCATGACCCCTTGTCCCGAGGACTGAAAGTTATGTGGGACCGACAGGAGATGCCCGTGCTGCTCGAGAGACAAGAATCCGACATGATCGCCGGGTTCGACCGCACGCCCGTTCCGATCCTCGACAGGCATCCCGGAGATGAGGAAGATTTCGACGAGGAAATCGACGACGACGAGGCGGACGACGACCTCGACGACGACCTCGACGACGACGATGACGATGAAGAAGACCTCGAAGACGACCTCGAAGACGACCTTGACGACGAAGATCTCGACGAGATCGACGAGATCGATATCGACGACGAGGACGATGAATTCGACGACGAAGAAGACCTCGACGACCTCGGCGACGACGAAGACGAGGAAGAAGACCTCGAGATCGAGTGACTCGTCGCGGCCTCGCAACTGAACCTCGCGAACGGGGGCCGCGACCGCGTGCCCCCGTCGTTATGATCCGCCATTCATGCAAGACCGGCGTGCTGTCGAGAAAAAACCAGATAGGGTGGTTGGTTTTCGAGGGCAAATCCTCTATTCTGGAAGTGGAGTTAGTCCCGGTATCCGGTGCCCCCGGGTCACCTCGATTCGCCGCATTTGATTCGGCCGGGAAGGGAGCGTCTCAGTCATGGCCGTGCCTCAACGACCCGACGATCCCTTCTCCGAAGGGTCCGCGCCGGAAATTTCGACACGCCGTCTCCGCGAACAAAACCAACTCGATTTCGAGCTGGAGTTTATGGCCGGCATCCTCGCGCGTGATCCGCTCAATGCCGACGTTCTTAAGGTCCACGCCGACAACCTCGCCGCCAAGGGTATCCATACTCGCGCCCTCCAGGCCGACCTCCAACTGGTGAGACTCCGGGGCGAGCGACCAATCCCTTGGTACAACCTCGCTTGCAGCTACGCCCTCCTTGGCATGACCGACAAGGCGTTCTCGGCTCTCGAACGGGCCCTCCGGCTCGGATATTCCCACTTCCGCCGGCTTCGCCGAGATCCTGACCTCAAGTCGCTACGCGACGACCCCAGGTTCGCTCGGCTCCTCCGTCGCTATTAATCGTTAGCCGATTCCAGCCCACTCGACCAGGACAGGCGGGCCTTCGACCGGCAATCGGTTGGAGCGTCGCTCGTTTCCTGCTCCGCGTTGAGAGATTCTAGCCTATGCTCGTCCACTCCTGGTCTGACGTTGACGAAGCCACCTGTGAAGTCCGGTCGCGATGGAAGGGCCGCCCGACGATCGGGATCGTGCTCGGCACCGGCCTCGGGGCGTTGGCCGAGGAGATCGTAGCTGAGGCGACGATCCCTTACTCCGACCTGCCCCATTTCCCCCACTCGACCGTTGAAACTCACAAGGGGCAACTCGTCTGCGGCCGGTTTGCGGGACACCAGGTTGTTGCGATGGAGGGGCGGTTCCACCTCTACGAAGGCTACACCTCGGCGCAGGTCACGTTCCCGATCCGGGTCATGAAGGAACTGGGCTGCGATATCCTCGTCGTCTCGAACGCGGCGGGCGGGATGAATCCACTGCACGCCAAGGGGGATATCGTTGTCATCGACGACCACATCAACCTAATGGGTGTCAACCCCCTTATCGGTCGCAACGATGATCGCCTCGGCCCCCGTTTCACCGACATGATCGAGCCCTATGATCGCGGGCTCCAGGATCTCGCGCTCCGGATCGCTCTCGAAGAGAACGTCGTCGCGCATCGCGGTGTCTATGTCGGAGTGACGGGGCCTAATCTCGAAACCCGCGCCGAATACCGCTTCCTCCGCGCCATCGGGGCCGATGTCGTCGGGATGTCGACCGTTCCCGAAGTCCTCGTCGCCGTCCATGCCGGGCTCCGCGTGCTCGGCTTCTCGATCGTCACGGATCTCTGCCTCCCCGACGCGCTCGAACCCGTCAAGATCGATGAGATCCTCGCGGTCGCCCGCACCGCCGAGGGCAAGTTGCGGACGATCGTCCGGCGCGTCCTCGAAGAACTTTCCCGAGAAATTTGACCAAAGCCAAACTCTGAATAGAACATAATTTCAAAGCTTTTAAGAGTTATGCGATCGATCGACGGTTGTCGATACGTGCAATGCGATATGGGCGGATTCGGTGACTTGGGGTAGTGGATTTGAGCCTTGATGTCGTCCGAGCAGTTGATGTTGCATCCGAAGGTGCGAGTCAATCGCATTATTTCTAGCCTTGTAAAGAAGCTGTAAGGGAAGATATCTGTCCTGTTGAGCTAAATAAGGAGAACGTCATCAAATATCTTTGCGAGTCTGCCGCCAGCCGAGCCATTCATTCCCGCCGCCGGTTGATCGCAGAGACTGTCGTTGAGCGGCAATTTGCTTTACGCCCCGAGCTTCGGGACCGCTATGGTGATCTGGGCTGGGCGAAGTCCATTGAAGACACGGAGTATCATCTCGCTCACCTCTCAGGTGCCCTCCTGGCCTCCAGCCCAGCACTCTTCGCCGATTACATCAGTTGGGCCTGGGATGCGATAACTGTCGCCACTGTCCGGCCCGAGGCGGTGCGGGAAAATCTCGTTTGCCTGCGGGACACTCTCAGTGACCTTCTCCCTAAAAGCATGGCCAGAGCCGCCTCGAGCTATGTCGACTCGGCCCTGCGTCATCTCGCCGAAATCGCGCCGGAGGTGCCCAGCTTCCTCCCAACGCGAGGGCCGTTCGTCAAGGTTGCCGCCGAATGCCTGCGCCTGCTGCTGGCCTGCGATCGACACGCTGCGAGTCGCCTTATCCTCGATGTCGTGGACTCGGGCATGCCGATCCAAGATGTTTACCTCCAGGTCATCCAGCCCTGCCAGCGGGAACACGGCCGGCTCTGGCAGATAGGCTGGATCAGCGTCGCCCAGGGGCATTACTGCACGGCGGCGACTCAGCTCATCATGTCCCAACTTGCCCCCCGCCTCTTCGCGACGGAGCGAAATGGGCGTCGCGCGGTCATTACCTGCGTGGCGGGCGAGGCGCACGACGTTGGTCCCCGAATGGTCGCCGACCTGCTCGAGTTGGGAGGATGGGACACGATCTATTTCGGCAGCAACGTGCCGATCCGGGGCGTCGTGCAGGCCCTCGCCGAACACCGGGCCGACTTGCTGGCCATCTCGGCGACCATGACATTGCATCTCTCGGATGTGATCGACTTGATCGTCGCGGTACGGGCGGAACCGGCCTGCGCCGAGGTCAAAATCCTGGTGGGCGGACGGCTCTTCGACATTGAGCCGGACCTCTGGCAGCGTGTCGGGGCCGATGGCCAGCCCGCCGTCGCGGACGAGGTGTGCCGCCTCGCCAACCGCCTCGTGTCCGAACGAGGGGATGGGCCGGCGGGCGCGAATCTACCGATATTAAAAAGCCGTCGAACGGACGACACGCCGGCCTTGGCACCGCCGCTTATGGCTGGCGATCTCTACGACGAACTGGGGCGGTTGAACAGCGAGGTCGTCGCCCTGAACCGGGTGTTGACCCGCAAGGTCGCCGAGGTGGAACGGTTGCACGCGCAGGTCAGCCGCCAAGCCCAAGACCTGGTAGAGGCCGACCACCGTAAGGACGAGTTCCTTGCGTTGCTGGGGCACGAACTCCGCAACTCGCTGGCCCCGCTGCGCAATGCCCTCGCCCTGCTCGAACTGGACCAACCCGCCCCGGAGACGGTCCGATGGACTTCGGATATTATGGGACGTCAGGTCAAGCAGATGGTCCGGCTCGTCGATGACCTTCTCGACGTGTCCCGGATCCTGCAAGGCAAGCTCGATCTCCGCAAAGAGCGGGTCGAACTCGCGGCCGTGGTTGCCAACGCCGTCGAGACGGTCCGCCCCGTCCTCGATGCCAAGAGTCACAAGTTGAACCTCTCGCTCCCCGACGGGCCGATGGTCCTCGACGCGGACCCGGTCCGCCTGGCCCAGACGCTGACGAACCTCCTGATCAACGCCGCCAAATACACCGACCCCGGCGGACGCATCGTCCTGACCGTTGTTCGGGAGGGGGCCGAGGCAGTCATCGTCGTCCGTGACAACGGCGTGGGGATCGCCCCGGATCAATTGCCATCCATCTTCGACCTCTACACTCAGGAGGCGAGATCTCTGTCTCGCTCTCAAGGTGGTCTCGGGATCGGGCTAACCCTGGTGAAAAATCTGGTCGAGATGCACAGCGGGAGCGTCTCGGTCCGGAGCGAGGGGCTCGGCCGGGGAAGTGAGTTCGTCATCCGGCTCCCGGCCTCGGCGGTGACGGCGGTTGCCTTGCCGCCGCAAGATCGAACGGCTTCCAAGGCGAGATGGCCCCATCATCGTATCCTAGTGGTCGATGACTACGCGGACGCCGCCATTGCCCTGTCCAGGATGCTGACGAAGCTGTACGGCCAGGAAGTCCGGATTGCTCACGACGGCCCCTCGGCGATCGTGTCGGCCCTGGCCTTCAAGCCCGAGCTGATGCTGCTCGACATCGGCCTCCCGGGCATGGACGGGTACGAGGTGGCCAGACGGCTCAGAGAGCAACCGGGGACCGAGGGAACGCTTCTGGTCGCACTGACAGGCTGGGGGCAGGAAGAAGACAGGCGCAAATCCAGGGAGGCTGGATTCGATCATCATCTCGTCAAACCCGTGGAGCCCGAGGCGATCCTCGAATTGCTCGCGAAGATCGGTAACTGACTTCGAAGGTGAAAGGTCAAGAGGATGCGTCCCGGACCTTTCTATGGTCCTAGTCCTAGAACCGAGGACGCTGGTCAAAGCAGGTCGAATGGCGTATTCTACCGAGAATCGGCAAGTCGCAACGCTACGCTGAGAAGGATCTTGCAGAGTGGATAACGAACGATCAGGGGCCAAGGCCTACAAAGATACGCTCAACCTACCGATGACCGCCTTCGACATGAAGGCGAATCTCACCGTCCGCGAGCCCAAGATGCAGGCTCGTTGGAAGGAGCATAACCTCTACGGCCAGATCCGTAAGGCTCGCGCAGGCCGAGAGCGCAAAGTTCTCCATGACGGCCCGCCCTACGCCAACGGCGAGATCCACATGGGGCATCTGCTCAACAAAGTGCTTAAGGATTTCGTCGTCCGCTCGCTGACGATGCGCGGATACGACAGCCCGTATGTGCCTGGCTGGGATTGCCACGGCTTGCCGATCGAGCACAAGGTCGTCAAAGACCTCGGCTCCAAGGCCGCGGCGCTCTCGCAGTCAGAAGTCCGCGAACTCTGCCAGGCCGAGGCCCTCAAGTGGGTCGGTATCCAGCGCGACCAGTTCCGTAGGCTTGGCGTCGACGGTGATTGGGAAAACCCCTATCTCACCCTCGACCCCCGCTACGAAGCCGGGATCATGGACGTGCTCGCCGACCTCGTCGAAGGCGGCTACGTCTTCCGCCAGCTCAAGCCGATCCACTGGGATATGCACGACCGCACGGCGCTTGCCGAGGCCGAGCTTGAGTACCAGGACGTGACCTCGCCTACGGTTTACGTTAATTTTCCGCTGACTTCAGGCGTCCCAGCGAGCCTGAACGCTGAATCGGAGCGTCCAGTCTGGCATGCGATGATCTGGACGACGACTCCCTGGACGCTCCCGGCCAACGTCGCTATCGCCGCCCATCCCGACCTCAATTACGCCGGTATTCGCTACACTGACCCTGAGACCGGTCAGGTCGTCCATACCATCCTCGCCGCAGACCTCGTGGCGAAAGTTACGGCGCTCAAGGGCCTGGCCGAAGTCGAAGAGATCGCGCGGTTCAAGGGACGCGAACTCGACGGCGCGAGATATCAGCACGTCTTCTTGCCGCGTGAAGGACTCTTTGTCCTGGCCGACTATGTGAGCGCCGAGGACGGCACCGGCCTCGTCCACACGGCACCCGGCCACGGCACAGAAGACTATCAGACGGGCCAGAAATACGGCCTGCCGACTCTCAGCCCGGTCGACGCCGCGGGCCGATTTACCGATGAGGTCCCCGAGCGGCTCGTCGGCAAGAACGTCTTCACGGCGAATCCCGAAGTCGTCCTCATGCTCAAGGAATCGGGCTCACTCTTTCACGAGTTGCCGATCCGCCACAGCTATCCTCACGGCTGGCGGAGCAAGAAGCCGGTCATCTTCCGCGCGACCTACCAATGGTTTATCGGAGTCGACCGCAACGATCTCCGCCAGAAGACCCTCGAAGCCATCGCGGGCGTAAACTGGCTCCCCGGCTGGGGCAAGTCGCGAATCGACGCGATGGTCAGTGGCCGTCCGGACTGGTGCATCAGCCGCCAGCGTGCCTGGGGCGTGCCGATCCCCGTGCTCTTCTGCGAGAAGACGGGCTATCATCACCTCACGGGCGAATCGGTCCGGTTCTACCGTGACCTCTTCCGCAAGGAAGGCACCAACGCCTGGTTCCGCAAGCCGCTCGCCGAGCTGATCCCGCCCGACCTCGACACAACGAAATATCCCGTCGAAACCCTCAGCAAGGGGACTGACATCCTCGACGTCTGGTTCGAGTCGGGGTCAAGCCATCGCTCGGTTCTCCGCGAGCCGAGTTACGACGTCGGCCCTTTTCCGGCCTTCCTGTATCTCGAAGGCTCGGACCAGCACCGGGGATGGTTTCAGTCGTCGATCCTCACGAGCGTCGGCACGACGGGCAAAGCCCCGTTTGAAAACGTGCTCACCCACGGATTTATCGTCGACGAACAGGGCCGCAAGATGGCTAAGTCGGGCGGTAACGCCGTCTCTGCCGTCAAGGCAACCGAGCAATACGGTGCCGACGTCCTCCGTCTCTACGTCGCCAGCCTCGACTACGCTGACGACCTCAGGATGTCGGAGCGCGGGATCAAGGAGACCTCCGAAGCCTACCGGAAGATTCGCAACACCTTTCGTTACCTCCTCGGCAACCTCGAAGACTACAAGACCTTCGACCCGACGACAGTCGATCTCTCGACGTTGTATCCCGAAGATCGTTGGGCACTTGGCCAGCTCAATAAAGTCATCCAAGATGTTACCAAGGCGTTCGATCGTTTCGAATTCTACAAGGCTTATCAACGGATCTATCAGTTCTGCTCGGTCACGCTCTCAAGCTTCTATCTCGATGTCTTGAAAGATCGACTCTATGCCGAATTGCCGAATGGTCCCGAGCGACGTGCGGCCCAGTTCGTCCTCGCGAAGCTGCACGTCGACCTCGTCCGCATGCTTGCGCCGCTGATGCCTCACACGGCCGAAGAAATCTGGGACGTTCTTCCCGATGAACCTGGTAAGGTGGCGAGCGTTCACCTGGCCGACTGGCCAATCGCTGACGATCGCTGGGACGACTCTGAGAATGACACCCTCATAGACGCCATACTTCAGCTCCGAGACGTGGTTTTCGTTGGGGTTGAGGGCTATCGAAAGGCCAAGATCATTGGGAGTAACCAGGAGGCGACCGCGACGGCTCTCCTCCCGAGCGTAACCTTCAAACGATTGGAAAAAAAACGGGAGTTGACCACAAGATTATGCATCGTTGCGGAATTGGTTTTAGAAGAAGCGCCGAATGATTCGTTGTCGGGGGCAGAAACCGAACCGATCGTGGTTGCGGGCGGAAAGTCGACACACCCCAAGTGCGAGCGATGCTGGAACTACCGTGAATCGGTCGGTCAGGACTTCGAACACCCAACACTCTGCGAACGCTGCTCGCGAGTCATCCGTGAGTTGAACCAAGACTGAGTTCGAAGACTCCCAGCCTCGAGGAAGCAGACGTCTAGAGGTTATACTCGTGAGTTCGTTAACGGCAGGGTCGTCTACACGAGCTCCCTCCGTCCGATTCATTGCTGGGTTTGTAACCTTATCGCTTATTTATTGACCAATTTCTTCATGAAAAATGACATCGGCCAGCCTTACAGTTCCGATCCGGGGATTATCAGCGGACAAGGCCCGGATGCGATCTCTACGGGGCCGCTTTCTTCTGTTACAGTGACGAACGTATTCCGAAAGCAACGTCCAAGATAGAATGCTTCAGTGTCGCGCCCGGCTTCGTTTTCGAGGTAATGTTGCACAGCGAGCGCTGGGTCGACATGTGTCGCAAAGTCGGAGCATACCAGTGTGCCGGGGTTCGAGGCGCTAGCCTAAGTCTAAAATTATTTATCTGTGTCGGGACGATGACTCGCCTCAATTATTAGACCTCGACGACATCTGGGAAGCCCCCGAGATCCTGCCGGGTTTCCGCGTCCCTGTCCGCCAGTTTTTCGAGTAACCCCCAATGTCCGACCGCGTCCGCCCGCTCAGCCTCGCCGTTTGTGTTTCCGGCGGGGGCACGACCCTGCAGAACCTGATCGACCGGATCGCCGCCGGCCGGCTCCGCGCTGAGATCGTACAGGTGATCGCCAGCCGGCCAGGAATCGGCGCGATTGCTCGGGCCGAGGCGGCGGGGGTGCCGGTCAAGGTCGTCGAAAGGTCGGGCCGGTCGATCGAAGAATTCGGCGCTGCGGTCTTCGAACCAATCCGCGAACGGATGGCCGAACTCGTCGTGCTCGCCGGGTTCCTCTCGCTGGTCGATATCCCCGACGACTACCACGGTCGAGTCTTTAACATCCACCCATCACTGATTCCGGCCTTCTGCGGCAAGGGATATCACGGCGAAGCCGTCCACCAGGCGGTCATCGACTATGGGGTCAAGGTGACGGGCTGCACGGTCCATTTCGCCGACGCCACCTATGACACTGGCCCGATCGTCCTCCAGCGCACCGTCCCGGTCCTCGACGACGACGACGCCCCCACCCTCGCCGCGCGCGTTTTCGAGGCCGAATGCGAGGCCCTTGCCGAAGCCGTCTCCCTCTATGCCGAAGGACGACTCGACGTCTGCGGGCGACATGTCCGCATCCATCTACCCCATTCCTGTTGAGTACTCTCGCGGATAACTCGGGATGGCCGGTTGAGGAAACGCGATGATGTTGTGGGGTTCTTTGGCAAGACGACAGGAATGATGACAGCAGTGCCGCATGATAGGTGACCTGTGGCACTCGATCGGCCACTGGTCTCAACCGAACAAAGCCAATGAGCCTGCGAACCCTGACGAAACAAAGCCAATTTGGCCCTCCTCTCTCGCCGAACAAAGCCACCGATGGTCGGGCGGCTCTGTTACCGAATGAACCCAACCGACCCGTCAACTTGCCACGAGATCTCGGCAAACTTAATGCCTTAAACGAATTGCGCCGCACCATCATGGAAATGGCCGGCAATAAATCGACGAAACAAAGCCATTCTTCTGCATCGGCGATGAAACGAAGCCATTTCGAGAGGTCGGCGATCTCACCCGCGCGAAACGAACCCAATGTTCGTCAGGTCGTCGAAGACATCTCGGTGCCCTCGCGACAACAGGTCCAAAAAAAAACGCTTGACACGTCTGTACGTACGTGTTTAAATTCATTTGTATGAGGTCGCTGGCTCGGATTCGCTACGGAGTCGTCTCGATGGACAAGGACAGCTTGGGCCGTCGTCGAAGCCCCGATCAGGGGCGAGGACTCAGACCCCTCCACCCGCCGTTGCCGGTCGAGTGGACGAGCAAGGCGATCCGCGTCGCCATGTCCGAGGCCGACTGGTCTCGGTTCGAGGCGATGACGCAGGGGTTGTCGGCCGTGGAAGCGACGCCGACCCAGGCAAGGGCCTACGGTCAGGCTGTGTCTCACCTGATGCAGCATGCGGAACAGTCGGCGCCGGGGGCCTCGGATTGGATGGACTGGGAACGTCAGAAGACACTCAAGCTCCTCCGATACGCGGTCTGATCGGGCCGGCGGATAGACTGGATTTAACGCGACGTACTATCGCGAGATCGCCGTCCTTCAAAGGCCGGCGGGGGCGGGATGGACCTGCCCCTAATCGATGACACTCCTTCTTCTCTCACTGGAGAATGCCCCCTTGGCAACCATGGTCGCCGGAGATGTGAAAGACCTGAGCCTGGCCGCTGTTGGCCATCAGCGGATTCTGTGGGCCGAGCGCGACATGCCGGTCCTGCGGGCGATCCGCGAGCGGTTCGAGGTCGAGAAGCCTCTGGCCGGTCTGCGGATGTCGGCCTGCCTGCACGTCACGGCCGAGACGGCCAACCTTGCCCGGACGCTAGTTGCCGGCGGTGCCGACCTCGTGTTGGTGGCGTCGAATCCGCTATCGACTCAGGACGACGTCGCCGCCAGCCTCGTGAACGACTTCGGAATTGCCGTCTATGCGATCAAGGGCGAGGACGAGTCGTCCTACTATCGCCACATCGCCGCCGCCCTCAAACACCTCCCCCACGTCACGATGGACGACGGTGCCGACCTTGTGAGCGCGATGGTCTTCATCGCCCTCAACCGGCTCGACGACATTCACACCGAGGTTCGCGGCTGGGCATCAGGCCTGAGCGATCTGGAACGCCAAAGCCTCGTCGGCGACGTGGTCGCGAGCATGGAAGAGACGACCACGGGCGTCATCCGTCTCCGCGCGATGGAGAAGGACAACGTTCTTAAGCTGCCGGTCATCGCTGTGAACGACGCGATGACGAAGCACTTCTTCGACAACCGTTACGGCACCGGCCAAAGCACACTCGACGGCGTCATCCGCGCCACCGACATGCTGATCGCCGGCAAGCGAGTGGTTGTGGCGGGCTACGGCTGGTGCGGCAAGGGCGTCGCCATGCGGGCCAAGGGCTTGGGTGCCCATGTGATCGTCACCGAAATCGAGCCGATCCGCGCCCTCGAAGCGGCGATGGACGGCTTCGAGGTGATGCCGATGGAGAAGGCCGCCAAGGTCGGCGACCTGTTCATCACAGTCACCGGCAACATCCATGTCATCCGCTCCGAGCACTTCGCTGTCATGAAAGACGGCGCGATCGTCTGCAACTCGGGCCACTTCAACGTCGAACTCGCGCTCGACCAGCTCGAGAAGCTCGCGGGCGGTAAGAAGACGTCGCCCCGCGAGTTCGTCGACGAGTACACCCTGTCCGACGGCCGGCGGATTTACATCCTCGGCGAAGGCCGCCTGATCAACCTGGCCGCCGCCCACGGCCATCCGGCGAGCGTCATGGATATGAGCTTTGCCGCTCAGGCTCTGGCCACCGAGTGGTCGCTCCAGATGCGGGGCAAGCTCGAAAACAAGGTCTACAACGTGCCGAAGGAAGTCGACCAGTGGGTCTCCAACCTGAAGCTCCAGACCATGGGCATCGCGGTTGACACCCTCACCGCCGAGCAGACGAAGTATCTCCAGAGCTGGGAAATGGGCACCTGATTTCGCGCCCCGATCCTGCGAGGAAAACGAGGCGGGCGATCCAGAATTGGGCCGCCCGCCTCGCTCTTGCAACGACCGATCGTATTCCCCCTCCTCTCCCAAACCGATCACCATCTGAGGCCGATTGATGCCCGATATTCGTCCGTTCCGAGGCGTCCGCTACGACTTGACCCGCGTGGGCGCTCTGTCCGACGTGGCCGCCCCGCCCTACGACGTGATCGGACCAGAGCTTCAGGACCGGCTCTACAAGACCAGCCCCTACAACATCATCCGGCTCGAACTGAACAAGGAACAGGCCGACGACTCGCCCGAATCGAACCGCTATACCCGCGCCGCAAAAGAACTGCGGGAATGGACCCGGGAAGGCATTCTGGCCGAAGACCCGCACACGTCGATCTACGTTTACGAGCAGACTTTCGAGGTCGAAGGTCAGACTCACACCCGCAAGGGATTCTTCGCCCGAGTGCGGCTCGAACCGTTCGGCGAGGGGATGATCTATCCCCACGAGCAGACCCTCTCCGGCCCCAAGGCCGACCGCCTCGCCCTCTTCAACGCGACCAAGTTTAATCTCAGCCCTGTCTTCGGGCTCTATCCCGACCCGACCGAGGACGTACTCCACGCCGCCGAGGCCGGCATCCGCGACCGCACGCCCATCGAGGCGACCGACCACCTCGGCGTCGTCAGCCGCATTTGGCCCGTGGTCGACCAGGCCACGCATACCACCGTCCAGGGCCTCATGGCCTCGAAGCCGATCTTCATCGCCGACGGCCATCACCGCTACGAGACGGGCGTGAACTACCGCAACCAGCTCGCCGCCTCCGGAGGTCTCTCAGGCCCCGACGACCCGGCGAATTTCACGATGATGATGCTCGTCGGGATGAGCGACCCCGGTCTACTCATCTTGCCGACCCATCGCCTCGTCTCGGGACTGCCCGGCCTCACCTCCGACGAGCTGATCCGCCTCCTCTCCCCCGACTTTGAGATCGAAGTCGTCGGCGACGGCCCCGCCGCCGGCCGCGCGGCCTGGGAAAATATGGAGATGAGCGGAGATCAAGATATCCTCGGATTTGGAACCGTTGCCGACGGCAAATGGATCACCGCCCGGCTCCGCTCCGACGCCAAGATGGACGAACTTGCCCCCGAACACAGCGCCGAGTGGAGGTCGTTGGGGGTAAGTATCCTCCACGAATTCGTGCTTAAGGCGCTGCTTGGGCCAATTGGATCGCCAAATTTCACCTATGTGCACCTTCTTGACGAGGTGCTCGACAGCGTTACCCATTGCGGTTGCGATCTTGCCTGCTTCGTCCCCCCCGCCGGGATGAATCATGTCGAGTCGATCGCGTCGAACCTCGAAAAGATGCCCCCGAAGAGCACCTATTTCTATCCCAAGTTGCTCAGTGGATTGGTGCTGAACCCGATTCGCTGAGCGAATTCGCCGTGAAACGGATTGCGTTGGGCATCGAGAGTCCCCCCGAGACGATGCCCTGCATCGCCTCGTTCACGGTCCAGCCAATGTCGATCACGGCGTCTTCGGAGACGAGTAGGACGAAGCCAGACGTCGGCAACGGGGCGAACGGGACGAACACCGAGAGGATCGTCCTGCCGGTCTCGACGTCTCGCATCGACTTCATCACAAACCCCGGCACCCGGAGGCTTGGGCTCGGGTAGGGGACTGACACGACCCGCTTGAACTTGCTACCGCCCTTCGGGCTGCCGAGCGACTGGAACACCCCGCGCACGGCTTGGTAAATCGTGGTCACAAGCGGCACTCGCGACATGATCCAGTCGATCGCGCGGGCCAGGCTGGTGCTGACGAAGAGCCCGAGGAAGTAGAGCAGCGTCAGCACCGAGGCGATTGCGATCACGGGCGAGACGAAGTTCTCCCACCAGCCCGGCAGCCCCTGAAGGTTTTCCGCCCCGATCGTCCAGCGGATCAGTCGGGTCACGGGCAAGATGACCAGGCCCTGCAAGGTCAGGTAGAGCTGAATGATGATCCAGAAGGTGATGGCGATCGGCAGGGCGAGGATCAACCCCCCGATGATTCGGGTCCGGATCGCGCCAAGGAACGCATTGATCGCCCCCGTTGGCGGACGGCTCGACTCCGGCGATGGTTGGACCGGAGGGTTCCCGACGGTATCCATGAAATGCGGCTCCGGGGGGCAGACGGGCACCCGATCGATGGGCCTCAAGGGTACTCGGCCATCGATCAAGCCGCAACCGCCGCCCGACCCCATCGGTGTTCCCGGACGAGGAAATGGCGGGGGATTCCCTGCTCGCTCGCCCCGAAGGCGCAGACCCGGTAGACTGGAAGTGGGGTGAACCAATCGCCTTTCGCGAGCAACTCCGGCCCGGGTCAATAGAGGATACGCGACGACATGGCGAGCCCGCAGACGAAAACTGTCGAGATCGGTGGCGTGACGCTTCATCTGAGCGCCCCGGACGTCACCGAGCAAGGGTGGATCGGCCAGGATGCCATCCTCCACCAACTCCTCGCCTGCTGGCTCGTCGTCGACCCGAGCGATCGCCCCCTCTCGCCCCGGCTGATCGGCCAGCCCGGCATCGGCAAGACGACGCTGGCGATGGCCGCCGCCCGGCTCCGCAAACAGCCGCTTTATATCAACCAATGCACGGCCGATACCCGGCCTGAAGACTTGCTCGTCACGCCGGTGCTCGCCGAGTCAGGCAAAATCGCCTATCACGCCTCTCCCTTGGTCTCGGCGATGTTGACCGGCTCGGTCTGCGTCCTCGACGAGGGCAACCGGATGAACGAGAAGTCGTGGGCCAGTCTTGCTCCGCTCCTCGACCATCGCCGATACGTCGAGAGCGTGGTCGCGGGAATCACGATCCAGGCCCACCCCGACTTCCGCGCCTGCGTCACGATGAATGAAGACGAGTCGACCTATGAAGTCCCCGACTACATCCTCTCGCGGCTCCAACCGACCCTGACCCTCGGCTTCCCCGACCGCGACGACGAGATGGCGATCCTCAAGTATCATCTCCCGTTCGCGTCGGCCGAACTTCTGGCGCTGACCGTCGAGTTCCTCCAGAAAGCCCACCAACTCAAGCTCGATTTCTCTCCCCGTGACGGTCTCAATATCCTCCGGTTCGCAATCAAACGAATGGCCCAGGATACTAAGCACCCGATGTCTCGCGACGAAGCCTGGCGGGAATCGCTGCTCTGCGTCTTGGGAGAAGAAGCGGTTGATCTTGAAGACCTCGCCCGCCGTAAGCGCCGCGCGATGGGTGGACAGCATGCCCCGATGGGTCTGGGAGATCTCTTCTTCAATCCCGGCGATCCGCTCCATCCCGACGCCGACGAGTTTGACGACGACGAGGACGATGAGTAATTTGCCGTCGCGGCCGGTCGATCCGACGCGGCCTGATCGGGGGCTCGATCATGTCGACTAATAAACCGGAGGCCGTCTCGACTACCTACGAAGAGAAGCTAAGGCGCGATCGAGGTTGGGCGATGGATGAGGGCGATCGACACTTCGGGCGTGATAACGCGGTTTTCCAGACCTTGCGGAAGATCGCCCGTCAGCTCGAAAAACTCGGCATCCCTTACGCCATCGTGGGTGGCATGGCTCTGGATGCCTATGGATATCGGCGACTGACGGTCGATGTTAACCTCCTGATCACTCGCGAAGGTCTCAAGCTTGTCCACGAAGGGCTCGTGGGGTTGGGCTACCTCCCTCCCTTTGGCGGCAGTAAACAACTGCGAGACACCGAGCACGGCGTCCGTATCGAGTTCCTTATCACGGGTGATTATCCCGGCGACGGCAGGCCGAAACCCCTGGCCTTCCCCGACCCCGCCGAGGCGGCGACGAAGATTGACGGTCTCGATTACTTGGCACTGCCCCGTCTCGTTGAACTGAAGCTGGCTTCGGGAATGACGGGCGGGGTGGCCCGGATGAAAGACCTGAGCGACGTCGTTTCCTTGATCCAAATCCGTTCGCTCGATTCCGCGTTTGCTGACGGACTCGACGCTTATGTCCGACCCAAATATCTGGAGTTGTGGCACGGGCTCCAGAACTCTCCCAAGGGGCCGGACCTCGATTGAACCCAAGTCGAGCCGAAAGCACACTTCCCCATGACACCCCAACCTTCCACCGCTGACGACTTTCTCCGGATCGGCTCGCGCATCAGGGCCTTACCGATCATCCACGGGTCGGGCGATTTCGCGATCCGGGTCCGTGAGGAGTTGCTCGCACGTCCCTATGACTGCGTAGCCGTACCCCTGCCCCCGTCGTTCCAGGACGACGTCGAGGAGGCGATCCGAGAGTTGCCTCGGATCTCAATCGTCGCCCAACTCGACGGCGATGCCGACGACTCAGTGTCCGAGACGACCTTCAGCTATGTTCCGATCGACCCCTGCCAGGGCGTGATCGCCGCGATCCGGACCGCGATGGGAGAGCGGATCAGTCGGGCTTTTATCGACCTGGAGACGCCGAGGTTCGAGAAGAGTTCAGCCGTTTTCCCCGATCCCTACGCCCTCAAGCAAGTCAG
>JANXSY010000272.1 GCA_025356435.1 Isosphaeraceae bacterium
CCCGCCGTCTCTTGTCTCACTCAAGGTGCAAGCGAGATCCCTCCAGAATCCAGGGCTTTGAGGTCGAAACTCACAGGTGTCGATGACACGCTTCGGAGTTGTGTTTATGGTCGTGTCAAACCCCAAAGAGTGATCAACTAATTCGGAGCCCGCGAGATCGACCATTCGTCGGTTGTATCAATCACAAATAAAAATGGCAGGCCACCCCAAGGATGACCTGCCATTTCTAGGAATACCCAGCCTCAAGAATCCGCGTCAGTGACCGGTGGTCACGTTGACGACTTCGTCTTTGGGGGACTCATAGACGGTTTCGAGCAGGGGGCAGGACCAGATGCCGTGACGCTCGTTGCCGGGGAAGAAGACGGCCTGGTCGAGTCGGAGGGGTGAGAGCTTGCTGAAGGCGTAGATGCAGATCGGGAACTCCGCCGCGTTCTCCATATCGCCAATGAGTACGGGCTCGGAGAGGGCCATGCCTCCGGCGCGATACGACTTCTCAGTCAGCTCGACGCAGTAGTAGGAGGTGTCGTCGAGGTTGAGGTCGTAATCGAACGGGACTTGCTTCTGGTAAACGTCACGACAGAACTCGACCGCCTTGTGGGCGACGTCGATCCGTTCGGGACGGATGCGCTTGACCGCGAAGGGGCCCTTATTGTCGAGAATCCAGACCGAGAAGGGCTGGCGGCGGACTCCGGCTTTGGTCATGTCGTAGACGAACGGCTCGCCGTCCTCGATCGCGGCCTGGCCGGTGTGCGAGAACCGGCTGCCCGTCACGTTCGCCAGGAACCGGCTGAACGGGAAGTAGCCGAACAAGAGCCGGGCATCGCCTCGACGGAAGAGGATATCGCCCTCGCGGAGGGTCGCCTTGCCCCAGAGCCGCCACTGCTTCATCTCGAGGGTCTCGATCACCGGGGGCATTGCACCCGTCAGCCGCGATTGGTTCGCCTCGGGACCCCAGGGATTGCCCTGATAGCCACGGGGAACAAGACGATCGGTCGGCTCAAGCCCGTCGTGGCCACCCAAGAATGTTGTGACGAACCAGACAAATGTCCACATAGTTCAGATTACTCCCGCCAAAGGTCAAGGCCGGATTCTGTCGCACTCGTCGCGCAACACGAGGGTCGACCCAAAGCTCGAATACATATTTGTACAGGGAGAATCACACCCAAGTCAACCCCTGGGCAATCTCTGTGCCAAATACCAAGACCACATCCGATTCCTCAGGAATGGTTGCGATCCGTTGTGAACTCAGAATCTCCCATGGTATTGTACCTAGCTTTTTTGCCAGGAGCGCCCATCTTTTGGAAAATGGAGCAGTCTGGCTGGACCAATTGGGGTGATTTGAGCGATTCTATTGAAGAGGGCACCGTCGTCGGGCCGATGTACGACGATGATGTCTCAGAGACTTCGGTCCAAGGATGGACCGGACGTGCCAGGAAGGTCGGACCGCCGCATGCGCTATGGATGGCAAGAGGTCCACGGAAAACTCCGCTGGTTGTTCCTCTGCGTGGGACTACTGGCTTGGGGTACGCCCGCGACAGGCGCAGGTTTGCCACGGATGACCGTCGAGATCGCCTGGCGATCGACCGATCCGGCAAGCGACCGTGGCGTTTCGCCGATCGAGCTGGGTCTGAGTGCCGGGAAGGTGATCGACGTCCGCGAGGTGTCGGGACCGGCTTCTTTCCATAAACAGCCGATACAGAAGACGCTGCTCCCCAACCCACGCGACGATCGGGTGCGAGCTCGTATCGAGGCTCCGATCGACGCCAGTCTTCTGGCGAAGATTTCTGGTCAGACCGTGACGATCCCGATTCGCTCGATCTGCGATGGGGCTCAGCACTTGACCACCGCTGATGGGTCGATCAGCCTGACGATTGAGCGGTTGAGCTGGGATGTGATTGAGAGTTCCCTCGTTGGAGATGGGACCGCCAAGCCAAGTGCGATTGTGCCGGTTACGGTTGGTTTCAACCTGATCGAGACCGACGTGACCGAGATGACCCTCAAGCTCGTCGCCGAATTGCGGACAACGACCGGCGAAGGACCGCTCTCGCGCCAGGAATGGACGGGGAACGTCTCCACGAACACGTGGCCGCTTCCCACGGCGACCGTCCCCATGAAGATGCCGGCGACCGAGGGGATGTATGTTCTCGAGCTGAGAGCGACCTGGGAAATACCGGTCGTGGATACAGCCCGGTCTCCCCGACGGATCTTCCGGCGCAAAACATCCAACGCGGCAACAGCGGTCCGCCGGGTCTCGATGGCCGTCGTCGGAAGCGATATCGGGCGGACCTTCGCGGGAAGTGGGACCGAAGTCGATTCGGTCGATCTCGCTCGTCCCCGCACAGGTCGAGTCGCCGCCGCCGGCCGAGCCCCGACACTCGAACCTGGGTCGAATTCCGGGTGGAGTCTTCCCTACGCAGCGCTGGCGGAAGTGACCCGTCGTGAACGGCTGATCGGCCTGATCTCAGGTCGGCCCGACCCCGTTTCGCTCGCCCCTGCAGATGCCGCAGGCCTGGCCTGGACAGCGGTGACGACCAAGGTTCTCCATCCGGGACGCCCGCATCGGCTGACATTGACGGTGATCGGTGGTGATCCGGAAGCCCTGGCCGTCGGCCTCATCGAGCCGCCGACCGGTAGCCGAACCGAGCCTCGGCTGGCTCTCGATGCCTGTGGATCAGGGGCTCCGGTCGTTGCGGGCGGTCCGCCGACGACCTTCTCATGGATCGTCTGGCCGAGCATGACCGAACCAGTTCTGACGATCGCCAACCGAAGTTTGACCTCAGCGGTCCACCTTGGGCTGGTCGCACTGGCTGAGTTGCCCGACTCGCCTCCGCTTCCTTCCACGGAAGCCGCCGGTCGAACGATTGGCTTGCGTTACGCCGACCGCGCCGAGCTTGATCGGTTCGGGATCGATGCCTGGTCGCAAGCGCGAAACCTGGCCGATTACCTGGTGAGCACGTCAGTCCGTAGTGTCGTCTTGCCCGATGGCCTGGCCGATCGATCGGAGCGACGGGCTCTCGATGGCCAGCTTGCTGAAGATAATACGGGGCCGGATCGACTCGACTTGATCCTGGCCAGCCTCGATCGTCGTGGGCTGACGGCATGGATCGACTTGCCGGGAGATGGGCCGTTGCCAGGACTTCCGGCAGCCGATTCCGCTGAGGCGTTGGCGCGAGGTCTGACCCGGGTCGACCGGCGCGGCAAGGCGGATGGGCCTGCCTACCAACTCCTTCATCCCGATATCCAAGGGGCGATGGCCCGTCGGCTGACGGACGCGCTCGCACCCCAGGCGACCCACGCCAATCTCGCGGGGATCTTGATTCGGCTGGGACCTGGTTCGACCTTGTTGGGGAGTCCCGACACCGGGCTCGATGACGCGATATTCACTCAGTTCGTGGCTGAGACCTTCGACGCGACCGTTGCCAAAGGGGTTCCAGGGCTGAACTCAAGCAGTCCCGACCGGTTCGCGCTCCGGGCTCGATTCGTCGAGGGGAGCGGTCGTCAGGCCTGGCTCGGTTGGAGATCTGCCAAGCTTGCCAAGGTGTACGAGGATCTGGCCGAAGCCGTGCATAAGGCGAGCCCCAAGGCATCGCTGATGGTGGCGACCCCGGGGCTCGACGATCACGTTGCCGGTGACGAAGCGCGGAGAGTCGATGCGGCGGGACAGTCTCCTTCGCTGGCCTGGTTGGCGGTCGGTCTCGACCTGAAACTCTGGCCCACCGGCGAGAACGCCCCGATTGTGGTTCGTGGTGTCGGGCCAAGCCCCTCGAACCTGGCCCACGACCTGGCGACCAGCCCTGAACTCGATGCCCAGGTGTTGACCCAGAGCCGTCGCGGCCTGCTTCTCGGTCTGGATGTACCCAAGCGGCGCGGTTTGACGCTAGTGGCCGAGCCTCTCGATCACGGGCCGCTGGGGGATGAGCCTCTCGGCCACGCCCTGGCGACACTCGATCCGGCGATCGTGCTCGTCTCGGCAGGCTCAGCACTTGGTCAGGAGGAGCGGCTTCGCAAGTACGCTCGGGTCTTACATGCCTTACCGATGGACTCGCAACCCGCTCTGGTGGCGACGACCAAAGGGCTCGTGTCGATTCGGTCGGCAGTGATTGGCTCGACCACCGTGATCAGTCTTGCGAATGACACGCCCTACCCGATTCGGGTCGATAGCGTGATCATTGCCCCCGCAGAATCGACTGTTGAGGATCTGGCCCGGGGCTTCCGACTCGCTCCCGAACGCGTGAGCCAGGGCCATCGCGTGGTCCTCGACCTCGAACCTTATGGCGTGTCGGCTCTGCGAATTGGTTCGCCCGACGCGACGGTCGAGTCGGCCTCGCCCTTGCCTCCAGCTGCGGTGCTTGCCGGGATGAAGGCGCGGTACGACGACCTTTCTGCGGTCCTTGCTCGCCTCAATCGGCTCTCGGCCGACTCGAAGCTTGGGCCTCCCAACCCCGGTTTTGAACCCTCGGCGATCCAGCTTGCGACCTCGGCCGCGTTTTTAGGCTGGCACGTTTCGGGCAATCCTTCGGCAACGGTCGAAATCGATCCGGTACGTCCGCATGCAGGACGCGGCAGCTTGCGGCTAATGTCGGCCAACATCCCCGCATCGGTGGTGAGCGACCCGTTCCCCGCCCCCGACGGTCCCACGCTGACACTCAGCGCCTCGGTTCGAGCCGATCGACCCGATCTCCGGGCCAGACTCTGGATTGATGGCGAAGCTGGTGGCGGACGATTCAGCCGCCACTCCGAACTGGTCCTCAGTCCCGAGTGGAATACGGTTCGGGTGCGAGCGTCAGGATTGCCTGCCGGACCGCTCGATGTCGTGCGAGTTCGC
>JANXSY010000288.1 GCA_025356435.1 Isosphaeraceae bacterium
CGAGCTGGACAACGACCGCAAGGCAAGCCTCGTCAGCAGCCTCCTCGTCGTCCTCTGCTCCGACCGAGGCACCCAGCCGACGCTGAACGTCGGCAAATCATCCTGACCGGGGGGTCAGTCGTAGGGATCGCCGAGACTGGCCCTGAGCCTGGGCGCTCCCTACTCGCCGCGCGTGCCGTTTATGGATCTCGCTCGGCGCGATCCGTCGAGGGATTGATGACTTCCCACCCACAGCCGCCGTTCGCGGTCGGCTGCGAAGGTCAGGCGAGCGCGGACATCTTCGTCCGTCAGGTCAGGAAAGTCCGCCACAATGTCGTCGACCAACCCAGTTATTCGAGCACATCCCGGACGGTCTCCGCAGCCCACGGATACACGGCTGGCCACTCTTCTTGCCCGGCTCGATGGTGAAGAGGTGCGTGTGGTCCATACCCAGAGCCTATTTGCCCACTACGGAGCGATCAACGGGCGACTGCCGTAAGGTAGGAGTGAGACGGTTATTAACCCCTTCGATCCGCCCAAAATGAAGCGACGGCGCTCTTGCATGAGGTTGGTTCGTAAGTACATAATAATCCCGTTCGCATCTGGGAACGGCCACAAATACCGCAAATGAGCGCGGATAAATGGATATCAGATTTAACTGCCCTTGCGGAAAATCGTTCAAGGTCTCTGCGACCTCTGCGGGCAAACGCGGCCGATGCTCTAGCTGTGGCTCGAACTTGGTCATTCCTAGTTTTGTCCCCACCGTTCCCCCTGTACACATTCCAAATCCGCTATTCATGAACTGTCGGACATGCGGCCAACAACTTGCTTCCCAGGCAGTTGCTTGCGTGGGATGCGGTTGCCCGCCATTGGTCGGTAACAGGTTTTGTCAGACCTGCGGGGCTAACACCAACCCTTCCGCAATCCTGTGCGTCAAGTGTGGTGTCGCTCTCAAAGACTTTGCGGGTATTGCGGGGGGTGTTGGAGCTTCCCTTCCGCCCAGAGACCCAGTGCTCATGGGCGTGCTAAGTGGTTGTTGTATCTGCGGGCTGGGGCAAATAGTTCTCGGACAAACCATCAAAGGATTTGCGATTTTACTTATGGGAGTGCTCATTTCCGTGGGCACTGCTGGACTCGGAATCTTGGTGATATGGCCTTTAGGAGCAATCGATGCTTACCTGATCGCTAAAAAGCTCAAGGCGGGAAAAATGGTTGGCCGATGGGAGTTTTTTTGAGATTAGGCCGCCATGGAATCCCGTTTACGTATGTCAAGGTCTTGTGAGCTAATTATCATCGTTGCAATTCTTGGCTACTTCACCGTCTCCCCACGACTGATGAACATCCCATTGTGTCCATCGGCCTACTTTGGTGGTGTACTTTGCCCGACCTGCGGGATAACTCGTGCGACTTGGCATTTGCTCCACGGCCATGTTAGCGATGCATGGAATTTCAATCCTATCGGATTCTTGGTGCTTCTCATCCTTGCTCGCCGGCTGGTCGTTCTGTCCCTTTACAACCATGTGATAAGTCGCTGGCTCCAAAGCGAAAATGTCGATCGCATCCTCTTTGCCACTTTCTTGCTCTTTGGGCTCATCAGATCGTTCCGAATGGTGTTGGCGGCGAACTAAAATAAGGCGCCGTCGATTTGTTTTTTCGAGAACCAGGAGTCAGAAGCAGATTCGGAACGCTGCTCAAAGAACGCAGGGATCAAGAACCAATTAGGAACGCTGGGGGGTCCATGGCATTATCGGATCATTCTCCCTCCTAACGCGTGTTCCAAGGCCGTGCGGTTGACTCTCCAAACCTACCCCAGTTACTCTATCTCTTTGCCTCCCAAAGTGCCCAGACTTGGGCTTCGATCGAATGGAGCGTGTGTCCGTGTCTTCGACGTGCGTGGTCGGGCTCCAGTGGGGGGATGAGGCGAAGGGGAAGATTGTCGACTGGCTCTGCGACGCGCATGATGTCGTCGTCCGATATCAGGGCGGGGCGAATGCCGGGCATACGGTCGTCGCCGAGGGGGTGACTTACAAGCTCTCGCTGATCCCCACCGGAATCCTCCGTCCCGGCATCGGGTGCGTGATCGGTAACGGCGTGGTCGTCCATCCGCCCGCGTTCTTGAAAGAGGTCGAGACGCTGGTCGCGCAGGGGGTGGACGTCAAAGGCCGGCTCCACGTCAGCGATCGCGCTCACGTCATCTTGCCGCACCACCTGGCTGAGGAGCGGTTGACCGAGGAGTCAACCTCATCCGCCGATCATCTCGGCACGACCCGGCGCGGGATCGGGCCTTGCTATCGCGACAAGGTGGGGCGTGTGCATGGCGTCCGGATCGGCGACCTCTATCATCCCGAACGGTTCCGCGTACATCTCGCCCGGATCGTCGAGTACAAGAACCGCCTGCTCACGGCGATGCTGCCCGACTTCACGCCGTTCGACGCCGACCAAGTGGCTGAGGACTATCTCGGGTATGCCGAGCGGATGCGGCCCTATGTGAACGATGCAACCTCCTGGCTGCACGAATCATTGGAACGCGGCCAGCGGCTCCTTTTCGAGGGGGCGCAGGGATCGCTGCTCGATGTCGACCACGGCACGTATCCCTATGTGACAAGCTCGAATTCGAGCGCGGCGGGGATCGCGGCGGGGTCGAGCGTGCCGACGCGGCATATTGATCGCTGGATCGGGATCGTGAAGGCATATACGACCCGAGTCGGCGGCGGGCCGTTCCCGACCGAGCAGGATAACGACACGGGCGAGCGGATCCGCCGCATCGGCAAAGAGTACGGCACCGTCACCGGCCGCCCTCGGCGTTGCGGCTGGTTCGACGCCGTCGCTGTCCGCCACTCAGCGCGGGTAAGCGGGTCGACCGAAATCGCCGTCATGCTGCTCGATGTGTTGAGCGGCATCGACCCGATCCAGGTGGCCGTCGCTTACGAAGACGACAAAGGGCGTGAGGTCAAGAACTTCCCCGCGAACCTCGCTGACCTTGAGAAGTGCCGACCGATCTATAAGACTCTCCCCGGCTGGCAGGAAGACATCACCAAGGCCCGCACCTGGGACGAGCTGCCCCCGGCCGCGCAGACGTATGTCGATTTTCTCTCGGATCAGGTTGGCGTGCCAGTCTCGATCGTCTCGGTCGGGCCGGAGCGGACGCAGACGATTTCACGAGGCCCGAGGACGGCTCGGCCTTGAGCAAGATCACCCCCGAAGGTCTGGAGCGGATCGGCTCGCTCGGCCTCAGGCCGGAGCAGTTGCCGAAGCACGTCGCGATCATCATGGATGGGAACGGCCGGTGGGCCCAGAGTCGCGGGATGCCCCGGATCATGGGCCACCGGCAGGGCATCCAGAGCGTGCGGTCGGTGACGGAGGAGGGGTGCCGCCTCGGCCTCGACCAGATCACGCTCTATTGCCTGTCGGTCGAGAACTGGAAACGGCCCGCGCGTGAATTGAAGTTCCTCTTCAGCCTGCTTCGGCGATTCCTGGTCCGCGAGCGGGCGTTGCTGATGGATCAAAAGGTCCGTCTCACGATGATCGGCCGGCGCGAAGGGCTTCCCGCTGAAGTCCTTCGCGAACTCGACAAAACCGTCTCCGAGACCGCCGGGAACGACGGCATGGTCCTCTGCCTTGCGATCAATTATGGGGGCCGGACGGAGATTGCCGACGCCGTCCGCCGGATCGCGATCGACGTGAAGTCGGGCCGGATCGACCCTGACTCCGTTGACGAGTCAACTGTCGAGTCGCATCTCTACACGGCGGGCACGCCCGACCCTGACTTGCTGATCCGAACGTCGGGCGAGATGCGGCTGAGCAACTATCTGCTCTGGCAAATCTCGTATTCCGAAATCTGGGTCACTGACGTTCTTTGGCCCGACTTCCAGGCCGACGACCTGCTTGCCGGCTGTCGGGCCTACGCGTCTCGGGAGCGAAAGTTCGGCGGTCTGCCCCAGCCGGCCCGAGCGTAGGGCGATCGAGCCGGAGTGGCCCCGCGCCTTGGCGAGCGTTCGCGGCTATGATAAGGCTGTCCCTTGGTGTTTCCCTCTCCTCCGCGAAAGGTCCCACGCCCCTCATGCTCGCCACCCGCCTGGCGACCGGGCTGACCCTGGTCGCCATCTTCCTCGCGGTGCTCGGCCTCGACGAGTTCCTCTCGCCCTGGTTCCCGCTCTGGCTGATTACCGTTGTGCTGGCGATCACTGCCTGCTCACGCGAGATCATCGCGCTACTCGGTGCCACGACGGCGAAGCCTTCGGCGGGGGCGGTGTACGGCGGCGTGATGGTGCTGATCGTCGCGCACTGGGCCCCTCACGTCGTCAACGAGGTCGAGCGGATGTCGGCACCGATCGGCGTCAACATCCCGCACGACCCGCTCGCGGCGGTCAGCGTGATGGCCTGGCCACTCTGCGCGTTTGTGGCGATCGTCATGGCGACGTTCATCGGCGCGTCGCTGCGATACAGGCGGTCGGGCACGACGATGGCGGGGATCGCGGGGACGATCCTGGCGATCAGTTACGTCGGCCTGCTCGGCGGGTTCATCATCCAGATGCGCTGGTTGGAGGGGCGGTTCCACGGCCTGATCCCGCTCGCTCTGCTCGTCGCGGCGTCGAAGGGGGCCGACACCGGTGCCTACACGATCGGCCGGATCGCGGGCCGTCACAAGCTCTGGCCCGAGCTGAGCCCGAACAAGACGATCGAGGGGGCAGTCGGCGGCACCCTCTTCGGGGTCGGGTTTGTGCTGATCGTCACGGCCGCCTGCCGCTACCTGCTCCACGCCCCGACCCTGTCGTGGATCAAGGCGATCGGGTTCGGCGTGGTGGTCAGCACGGCGGCGCAGCTCGGCGACCTCATGGAATCAATGATTAAACGCGATTGCGAGCAGAAAGACGCCTCGAACACCGTGCCCGGGTTCGGAGGCGTGCTCGACGTGTTGGACTCGCTCCTCTTCGCCGCGCCGGTCGCTTATGGATACTGGGTCTTGTTCGGGCCTTGATCGCCGGATCAGGCCGGCTTGACGAGCCCGGCGATGATCGTCGCCGCGTGGAGACTGCCGGAGAGTTCGAGGGTCGCGGCGATGTGCTCGATGCACAACAGTTCCTCGCGGCTGACTTTGTCTCCCGTGCCGAACAGGCCCTCCCCCGACGCCTTGGCCACGGCAACGATCATCCGCGTGACCGTCGTTCGCACCTCGTCCGCAAACGCCGGAGCGGCGAGCACGAGGAATGCCTTCAGCGATTCGAGGGCATACTCGTAGATCACCCGGTCGGCCGACTTGGCCGCAGAGAGCATCGAATCGACGACCTTCGCGTCGTACTCGTCGATCTTGAGCTGGCCCTCCTGCTTGCCGATCTCAACCGACTCTCGCAGCGCCTCGAAACCGGGGATATCGAAGACGGGCATCTTGAACTGTTTATCTGAAGTCCACGCGTGGACGTTGGCGACCATGTACATCGGGAAGCACGCGAGAGCGGCGATCGGGGAACTCCAGCTATCGAGAGTGACCCCCGAAGCGTTGAACCCGAGCATCCCGAGGCGATCGATGAGTTGAGCAGAAGAAGTTGCCACGCAGACCTCGATGAGATAAGGAGAAAGTTCGAGGAGTTGCCGGCTCGGACCCGGCCGACGCCACACCCATTGGAACCTCCCCTCCCTCCCGGGTCAACGAATTCGGTTCGATTTGGCGGTCGAAAATGGACCGTCAAGGCGCGGGCGACGGGGCTGGACCGGGAGGGCTCAAACCGCGAGGTCTCTGAACGGCGTCGCGATCTCCTTGAATCAAGAGCGATCCCCCCCGTTCGTCGCAACGCTCGGCCCGTGCAATCGCCCCGCCGTCGCGGTATCCTCAAGCCTTCATGGCGCAAGGCCTGCGCGATCTTACTCGACCCCCAGGACGCCTCATGGCACACGTCGACCCCGAGACGATCGATCTCCTCCGGCACGACGCCGACTCCCGCGAGATCACCCTCCGCGCCCTCGTGCGCGAGCGGCTCCAAGCTTCGCCGCCGCCGAAGATGGACGACCACATCGTCGCGTCTTACTTCTTCGCCTTCCGCACCCAGACCCTCGATAAGGCCGTCGAGGAGATCAGCTATCACGCGACCAGTGGCGTCAAGCACCCGCCCAAGGGTTCGCTCCTCGAATCCTGCTCGGCCATCCAGGCCGGGGTCGACGCCTGGGATGCCAGCCGCAAGACCGGCCTGCTCCACGTCGCCTTCCCGCTCAAGATGATGCTCCAGCCCGACGGCCACCTTACCTCCTGCGACATCCTCCACACCGTCGCCGGGGCGATCATCTTCGACTTCTACGAGAACATGGACGCCCGGCTCGTCGACCTTCAGATCCCTGAGAAGGTGATCCGCACCTTCCCCGGCCCCGCCCACGGACCTCTCGGGGCCCGCAATCTCGCCGGGTTCGGCCCCGACCAGCCCGCCTTCGGCACGATTCTCAAGCCGACCGCCGGGATCACCCCCGACGACGTCGAACGGCTGATGGACGAGATCTCCGGCGTCAAGCTGCTCATGTTCGTCAAGGAAGACGAAGACCTCTATCCAAACCTCGAATACTCCCCCGTCGCCGAACGAGCCCGACGCGCTGTCAAGGCGATCGAGCGGGCCAAGGAGAAGCGAGATGGCCTCGGCCTGATCTTCGCCTCACACGTCAGCGGCGCCCCCCATGAGATCGTCGAGACCGTCAACGCCGCCCTCGACGCCGGGGCGACCGGGGTCATGTTCAGTGAGACCTTCGCGGGCGGTGTCTTCCGCATGGTCCGCGAGGCGACCAAGCATCGACCGATTCCCCCGGTCATCTACGGCCACAACGCCGGGATCGGCGTCAAGACGCGAGGGATCTTCCGCGAGGTGATCGACCTCCTCGCCCGACTCGACGGCATCGACTTCCGCCAGACTGGCCCGCTCCGTCCCGGCCCACCGATGATCCGACCTTATGGGGCCGAGTGGGAAGCCTCCGAGCACGCCCTGACGAAGCCCCTCCCCGGCATCAAGCCGACCATGATTACCCGCGCGGGGGCACTCGACCAGGGGAACCTGATCCTCAACCTGATGGACGTCGAGACGCGCGGGCTCACCCAGAACGTGATGTTCCTGGCCGGTTCGGCGATTAATTCGATCAAGAACGCCAAGGGCCAGGCCGACCCGCTTCTCGGGGCCGAAGCGATGATCCAGGCCCTCGAAGTTCACAAGTCGGGAGCCCTCCGCGAGGTCTCGATCGAAGACCACCTCGAAGCCCTCGCCGCCCTCGCCCGGAAGGACGGCCTCAAGCCCCTGCTCGAATCGCTCCGCCAGCGCTACCCGGGCATCATTGCTTGAGACGCATCCCTCAGGGTCGGCTGTGCAGACCGAATCCGATGCTCTTTATTGAGATCGGTCTGCACAGCTGACCCTACGACTTCCCGGATCAGACGTGCCCGGCGAGGTTCTTGTTGATGAGGTCGAAGATGCTATACATTGCCACTGCGGAGATCGCGAAGAAGGCGATCCAGACGAGAATGTCGGTGATGAACAGCGGGCCGACGCGGCGGTCGGTGTCGCGGTTGCGGAGGAAGAGCGTTGCGCCTGCGATCAAGGGGAGCATCAAACCCTGGGCATAGCCGCCGATCGCCACCAGTCCCTTGGGGTCGCGATAGGCATAGAAGAGGCAGAGCGACAGCAGCGGATAGAAGACGCAGAACGCTTTGACCGTGCGCTCACGGCCCCGAACGTCTCGGGTCCGCCAGAGACCGGTAAGGCTGAGGAAGTCAGCCGTGAGGCGGCTGTTGCCCGCCGTCGCGACGTAGAGCGTCTTGAACAGGACGGCCCAGGCACCGACGAGGAAGACCTCGCGGGTCCAGAGACCGAGCGGCTTGACGTACATCTGCGAGAGGGTCGAGATCATCGCCGGCCCCTTCGGGTCGAGGCCCTGCGGCTTGAGCACCGCCGCGCCGAGGAGATAGAACGCGACGGTCGCGACCGTGAAGACGATCATGCTGAACCAGGCGTCAATCTGCATCACGCGCAGCCAGCCCTTCGCCCGCATCGCCCATTGGGGATCGTCGGTCCTTGGCCCGGCCGCCCGGGCATAGCCCTTCTCGATACACCAGTAGGGATAGGCGAACAACTCGCTCGCGCCGACTCCCGTGATCCCGAAGGTTGAGAAGGCGAGCACGATGCCCGTCGCCGGGAGTACGAAGTCAAACCCCTTGGCCAACTCATCCATCCGCACGGGATAGTCGGTCCAGGGCAGACCGGCCACGCAGGCGACGGTGATGAACGTCACGAGCGCGACCAGGGCCGTCGTGATCCGTTCGAGCCGCTTATAACCCCCTGAGAGCAGCAGCAAGATCGCAGCCAGGCAGGTCAGGGTGGCCCAGAAGTGCTCGGGGTGACTTGTGAGAAACGTCCCCCACGACGGCACGATCTTCCCGGCCAGGTTGGCGACGGCCGCCGACCCCCTGGGGAACGCCATATGGGCCGCCTGGCCGACGAGCCCCTCCATCGCGGCGATCTGCGACTGCGTCGTGAGCATCATGAACAGCCAGAGCCAGCCCAGCCAGGATGTGCCCAAGCGTGGGCCGGGGAGCGTGTCGATCGCGGCGAGCGTCGTCTTGCCGTGGGTGATCGCATAGCGGCCCAGCTCGACCTGGACGAACACCTTGATGACGCAGCTCAGCAGGATCAGCCAGAGCAGGACGTAACCCTGCTCGGCCCCGAGGCTGGTCGTCGCGATCAGTTCCCCTGTGCCGACGATCGACCCGGCGAGGATCAGGCCGGGGCCGATCTTCCGCAGCGAACCGAAGAACGTCTTCGGCGGGTCTTCAATCGCGGAGGAGTCGAGGATGTAGGCGTCGACCACGTCCGGGCGCGAGGAGACCTCGTCGAGGGGCGGGGCGTCATTCATGGTCGAGGGGCCTGCCGGTGCGGGGACGACGGATCGTGGTGTGGGATTCGAGCCGTCATCCTACGCGCGAGGCCGTGGCGATTCAACCAGCCGGACGCCTCGAACGCTCGCCTGCAAGGTGGGGGGCGGGGATCGCTCGCGTGCGACCCGTCACTTCATCGATGAATCCGAGCAATCTCGACCGGAAGATGGGCAACGCCAGTGCCTCAGCGCGTCGGCGTCCCTCAGCCGGGTCGTTCGGCCTTCCCGACGCTTCCCACTCCTCAATGGCCGTTGTCAGCGACTCAGTCAACGGATCGGCGTAGGTTCGACCGACCCGGTCATCGACGTTCTCGGCGACTCCACCCCGTCCGAGCGCGATCACCGGGCAACCGGTCGCCATCGCCTCGATCGGAACGATGCCGAAGTCTTCCTCGCCGGGGAAGAGCAGGGCCCGCGCGGTGCGGTAATGGTCGCGGATCACCTCGTCTGACTGCCAGCCGAGGAACGTCACCAACGGCCCCGCCTGGCTCGCCAATCGGGCACGCTCCGGCCCTTCGCCGATCACCGTGAGCGGTCGGCCGAGCCGGGTGCAGGCCGCGATCGCCTGCTCGATCCGCTTGTATGGGACCAGGGCCGAGACGACGAGGTAGCCGCCGTCTCGCGGGACGTCCGTAGGCGTATAGAAGTCAGCATCGACGGGCGGGGGGATGACCCGGCTATCTCGATCATAACACCGACTGATCCGGTCGCGGATCGTCTCGGAGATCGAGACAAACTGCGTGACGCCGTCCGAGGCCCGCCGGTCCCATCCACGAAGTCGGTTGAGGAGGACGCCCGCGACCGCACGCTTGAGCGGTTTCTCTCGCCACGATTCGAGATAGGCGTCGCGGCCGTCCCAGGCGTAACGCATCGGAGTGAAGCAATAGCAGACGTGTGGGACGCCCTCCGGCACCCGTACCGCCTTGGCAACGCAATGGCTGAGGCTCACAACCAAGTCGACCTCGCCGACCCGCCACGTCCGCGCGGCGGCGGGCATGATCGGCAAGAGCTTGCGATAATGCCTGTGGACCCCCGGCACACGCTGCAACGGCGACGTGCGGATCGCCATCCGTTCGATCGCCGGACTGAGTGCCCCTCGTCGATGGATGAGCGTGTGCAGGGTCGCGTCGGGAAATGCCTGGCAGAGCACGTCGAGGCATTTCTCGCCCCCGCGCATCCCGGTCAGCCAGTCGTGGACGAGCGCGACCCGGAGGCCAGCGGGCCTGGCGGTTGTCGCGGAGATCGTCCGATGCCGCGATGGCGTCCCCGTCCGGATGCTGGCGTCCATGCCCGCTCCTCCTTCAAACCGTTCGTCGGCCGAATGAGCCGACGGCCCCGACGCGATCCCGTCCTGGGTCCGCGCGGGGCCGGTCAAGCTAATCGAGATGGCTCAATCGGGCAACCCGAGGCTTACTTCGCTTCGATGACCTCGACTTCGAAGTTGAGCTGCGCATTCGCGGGGATGGTCGGCGGGAACCCCTTGGTTCCGTAACCCAGGTCGGAAGGGATTACCAATCGACGTTTCTCGCCGACTTTCATGCCGGGGATGCCCAGGTCCCAACCCTTGATAACCTGGCCGGTGCCGATCACGACGGGGAACGGTGCACCTCTGTCGATCGAGGAGTCGAACTTCGTGCCGTCGACCAGCCGGCCGGTGTAGTGGACCTTGATCGACTGGCCGGGCTTCACGGTCGGACCGTCGCCCGCCTTCAAGGTCGTGTAGGTCAGGCCCGAAGCGGCCTTGCGGATCTCACCGATCGGCGTCGGTTCCGAGATCACTGTCGAGATGCCGCTCTCGGCAGGACCATGGGCATGCCCCTGTCCCTCACCGAGCGCCTCCGAGCCGCTCCCAGCCGACGGCGACGGAACCCGGACCGGCTCCATTCCCGGCGGAAGGACAGGTGTCGAATTCGGGGGAGCATCGCAACCAGCCAACGCCAGCCCGCTTAGTATCAGGAGCAACCCGATCCGCGACTTCATCGATCGTATCCCTCGGTCGGTGAGATGATTGGGGATGACCGTCGTCCCGAGACCTCGGCCGACGGTCGATGAACCGCTATTATGTCGACGCTGGGCCCTCTCCAACCAGTCCCTTCATCGCCGGGTTTTCGTCGGTGAGCCTGTGGAACCGCGAGTCCGACGTCATCAGGGTGACGAGCGAGACCGCAATCTGGCCGCCGAAACAGACGTCAACGTCCCAACCCGGCCGGCGGGCGCGATCTTGATAGTTGCCGGCATATTTCGCCGAGTCGCCATCAAGTCGAAAATGGAGCGGCAGAGGCGAGGGGTCGACGGAGCAGAAGACGACCTCCGGCTCCTCCACGTCGGGGCCGGGATGGGGCAGGTTGACGTTCCAGAAGGTCTCGGGCGGGATCGGCCGGGCGAGGAGGTCGGCAAGCACCCGCGCCGTCCATCGCGCGGCGCGATCCCAGTCGATCGCCTTACCTCGGGCGATGTAATGGGAAACGGCGATCCCCGGGATGCCGTGGATCACCCCTTCTCGGACGGCCGCCACGGTCCCCGAGTGGTGGACGTCGACGCCCAGATTCCCCCCCGCATTGATCCCGGAGAGAACCCAGGCGACGGGCGATCCGAGATGATGGAGCCCCAGGCGGACGCAATCGGCGGGCGTGCCGTCGACGGCGAAGTCGTCGGACCCGCGTCTCTTGACCGCGATCGGCGCATCGGTCGTCACCCGATGGCCGCACCCCGACTGCGGGCCGGACGGGGCGATCACTTGCACCTGCCCGAGTCCATGTGCCGCCCTCGCCAGCGCGGCCATCCCCGGGGCATCAAATCCATCGTCATTGGTCAGGAGGAGTCGGCGATTGAAAGTCATAAAATCCTTGATGTCAACAAATTACAACCGAAAAATGGCGTCAATTCTGGGACGACTTGTTGACACCCCCTGGGAGATCTGGTACATTGATTCTCGCACGGGGGATTAGCTCAGCTGGGAGAGCGCTTGCATGGCATGCAAGAGGTCAGGGGTTCAAGTCCCCTATCCTCCACTCGCGTCTTGAGGGGTCATTCTGACCCATTTTCGAGCCGTCTGGATCGGTCATCTGATTCGATCCTTCTTCACTTCTGAACTGGTCCTGGCATTCGCCTTATGGATCTTTTCCCATCGCGACGTCCGGCCGTCGACAAGTCTCGTCTTTCGAGGAGACCGTGATCTATGGCCGATAAATCGGTCGACTCTCCGGTGCGGATCATCGGTAGCCGAGAGCTTCATCAAAATTTGCCCACGATCCTCCGCGAGTTGGAGAAGACCGACGTTCGGTACGTCCTCACGGTCCACGGCAAGCCGAAGGCCGTGCTGGTTGGGGCTGAGCCTTATCTCAACCTCGTGACCGACCGTAAGACGCCGAGCGAGGCTCTCGTCGGCCTCCAGCTCAGTGCGCTCCTCGGCGGGAGCCTCAAGGCGTCAGACCTTGAAGACTTCGAGCAGGCCCTCGAAGCGAAGCCGCGATAAGTCCACGGCTTCGCGATCAGGGCCGACCTCTTACAATTCATTTGGCGGCCGGTCGGCCATGGCTGCCACCGGCTCGCGATTTCGTCGCTTCTTGAACCAATTCAGAGCGATCGGGATCGCGGCGGGCAAGACGGAGACGAACACGACGACGAGGATGATCACCTCAAGTCGCTTGACCGCCCACGGGAACTGCCGCCCGAAAACGTAGCCGATCGTCGACATCCCGGCGACCCAGCCGATGCCGCCGAAGACGTTGTAGAAGAGGAAATGCTTGTAGTTCATCCGGGCCATGCCGGCGACGAGCGGGGCGAACGTCCGGACGATCGGCATAAATCGGGCCAGCACGATCGTCTTGCCGCCATGCAGCTCGTAAAAGCGATGGGCCGCTTCGAGATGCTCAGGATTGAAGAAGAGCGACTTCTTCTTCTTGAAGAGGTGCGGACCCGTCGTGTATCCGAGCCAGTAGCCCACCGTGTCGCCGAGGATCGCGGCGGGGATCAGAAGGGCGTTGAGCTTCCAGAGGCTCAGGTCGCCCCGCGCGGCGAAGATGCCCGCGGTGATGAGGAGCGAGTCGCCGGGCAGGCAGAATCCGATCAGCAGACCCGTCTCGGTGAAGATGATGATCGTCATCAAGACATAGCCGGCACTGATGACGTATTCCGGGCTGAGCAGATTCAGGATCGGCTGGATCAATTCCTGCACGATGGGTCTCTCAAGGGTTAATGGGTCAGGAACCCGGCTTGGCGGGCGGGGAGGGCTCTTCCCGGCGACGAACCGGCAGGTTGACGTTGCGAATGCCGGCGGAGTGGCAGGCCGAGAGGACGTCGGCGAGGTCTTGATAGCCGAGCTTGGCGTCGCCGCGAATCATCACGCCCTGGTCGCCATACCGGGCCTTGGCCGCCTTCAGGACGCGGGTGATCGAGTCGAGGTCGAGCGTCTCGTCGCCGATCGCAACCTTGCCAGGGGCAAGGATTGTGAGCGTCAGGTCGTCAGGGGCAGCGGTCAGGGGGGCGGCGTCGGCGACCTCGGGGACGCTGACGTCGAATTCCTTCTCGTCCCAGTCATAGAGCCGCGTGGCGGCCATGAAGAAGACGAGCAGGCAGAGCACGACATCGACCATCGGGGTCATATTAATATGGGGCAGGTCATCGGCCCCGTGCGTCCGGGTGAGCATTCTCAAGCATCCTCGAACGAGGGGGCGGTCAGTGGATGCGCGACTCGTGCCGGGTCGGGTCGGCCGTATATCCGGTCCGGCGGTCGACCGGGGGTCGGATCGCCTCGGCGGAGACAAGATCGATCACGCGCCGGGCCTGTTCGTCGAGGTCGCGCACAAGCACGTCGACCTTGTTGAGCAAGAAGTAATACATCGCGACCGAGATGATCGCGACCCCGAGGCCGATCGCCGTCGAGACCAACGCGAGGCTGATGCCCTGCGCCAGCGCTTCACTCTTGGCACCACCGGCCTTCGACCCGAGGGCGTCGAACGACTCGATCATACCGACCACCGTCCCGAGCAGGCCGAGCAGCGGGGCGAGCGTCGAGGTCCCGTTGAGGACGCGGACGTGCCGTTTGAGGTCAATGATCTCCCCCGCCGCGTCGGATTCGACGGCCTGGCGGATCGTCGCGGCGGGCAGGCCCCAATATCTCACGACGTGTGCGAAGATTCTCGCTGCGGCGCTATCGTTGGCCCGGCAGAGTTCGATGGCGCGGTCGCGATCGAGCTTGCCGCTGGAGAGGCGTTCGTGAAATCGCTCGACGAAGTCTTTCGGGATCACGCGGCTCCGTCGGAGCGCGACGACCCGTTCGAGCGCGAAACCAAGGGTGACGATCGAGCAGAGCCCGAGCAGCCACATCATCGGGTTTGCACCGCTGAACAGCCGGAGGATGCTCTCGCGACCCACACCGCCACCGGCCGCCTTGACGGGCGGTCGCGCGGGCGCAGACTCTTTCGCGGCAGCCTTCGGTGGCTCGGCCGACTTCGTCTTCGGCTCCTGGCCCGTCGAGGACACCGCGAGGGCGAGCGAAAGCCCAATCGCGGCAAGGCAAGAGAACGCGAACCGCGAGCGAGCCATCGAGTGATCTCCTCCGTGGGGCCGTCATGATCGTCCGCGACGGCAGGTCCGTCCTGGAATCCGGTGAGACCGATTGTAGCGAGGCAGATGATCCTGTCAATCGAGCCCGAGTGGCCCAAGTCACGCCATCAACGACTCAGGTCGAAGCGCCGTCAACCCTTTACATCGCATCGGCGGCCGGGCCATCTTCCGAATCGTCCGACCGGAAGAACTGCCCGCCCTGTCTCAAGACACCGGCTGGGCCGTCGAACTTCCACCGCCGGTCCTCCGACACGAACCGATAGACGGGGCCAACCCGGTTTGTCGGGCAGAGGAAGACCTCATCCCCTTCACGCCACGCCTGGAAGTTCTTGTCGATGTTCCTCGGCAGGCCAATCACGCCCCCTTCCTTCGCCGCCCGGACCGGATGGGTCTCCAGGTAGCTCTTCGTGCAGAGTTGGCGGATCGCGGTGAGGTCTTGCCGGTTGGCGGCGACGATCAGCTCAGAGTAGGTTGAGACCGCGCCACTCGTCGCCCTCAGAGTCCCGACCCACCTCGGCCCGAACAGGACCACCACGGCGACCACCACCGCACCCACCGGCCAGGCCCATCGGGGGATCTTCGTCATCAGGTTATCACTCACCGCGACTCCCCCTTGGCCGACAGTCGGGCCTTGATTCGATCGACGATCCCTCGCGTGATCGCCTTGCGATTGGTCTCGGAGGCGATCCGGTCGAGCGTTGCGACCAGACCCTCGTCGCCCCAATTGTGGCCGTTTTCGAGATAATCGACGAGTCCCCGCCCCAAGACGTGCGCTAGATATCCCGCCGCCGCCCCCTGCGTGACGGCCCCGGCGAGATGTCCGAGTCCCGGAATGAGCTTCATCGCCCCCCCGCCCACGACGGCCGCCATCGAGCCCCAGAGGACGACCCGTCCCCCCCGGAACAACTCGCGTGCGATGGCCCGCGCTGAGTCGCGGTCGGGCTTTTCGTCATAGACGGCGGAGACTCGCGTCACGAGCACCAGCAAGCCGCCCGGCCCCGTCAGAAAGTCGATAAGCGGGATCGGGTTGACGGCGAGCGCGAGGGCCAGCGCGACGCTCGTCTCGTCCGCCGTTCGCACGGCCCGCAGACGTCGGTCGGCCTTGTCGCGGTCACGAACGACCGTATGGGTCTCGACCTCCTCGCGGATCGCGTTCAGACCTTTCAGGTTGGCACCCGAGTCGGCGACCGCCGCGAGCAGGAGGGCACGCAGGGCGTCGATCTCAGGGTCGCCGTGCCGAGCCTTGACGACCACTTTCCCATCGTCGGTCGTCACCCGTTCCCGGACAATTGGCGCGGCGGCGATCGAGATCACCTGGGTAGGGTCGACCAGCGAAACTAGCCGATGCCGGATCGAGTCGAGGATGGCCGACTCTGAGAAGGCATCGAGTAAGTCAACCTTGTTGAGGGCGACCACGATCGGCTTGCCGACTTCGTGGAGGGTGCGGATCGCGTCGAGCGCGGTGTCGGTGAGGTCTTCGGCCACGACAAACAGCACGAGGTCGGCGCGGCGGGCGGCCTCGGTCGCCAGTTTCGATCTGGTGTCGTCGCCGATCTCTTCGAGGCCGGGCGTATCGAGCAGATGCACCCGAAACCCGCTGACATCGGCGTCAACCTCCCGCCAGCCGACGTCGGTCACCGCTCGCGTCGTGCCGCCGATCGGGCTGGTCGCGAGGTCATTCGTACCGCACAGGGCGTTGACGAGGCTCGACTTGCCGGCGTTGATGAGTCCATAAACCGCAACTTCGAGGCGAGACCACTCGGTCATTTCCCGACCTTCTTCTTAAGGTCATCCCGCAACCGCTCGACGACCGAATCGACCTTCGCCTGCGCGAGGATCTCGGCAATAACCGTCTTGATCCCCCTCGGCCCCCACTGGCAGCCCTGCTGGAGATAAATCTTCGCCGCCTGGCCAAGGATGTACGACGTCCCCGCCGCCGCCGCGCCCTGGGCAACCCCGATCGCGCCATAGCCGAGCACGGTAAGCGGCAACGCGAGCGACCCGCTCAAAACGGTGATGCCGCCGAGCGTCGCCTTCACACCGGAGGCGAGCAGCTTCGTCGCGACCTCGACCGCCCCGAGCGCCCCGAGCGCCTTGACGACATCTTTGATGAGCCCGATCGCCGTTTGCTTCGTGAGCGGAATCCCGTAGACCTTGCTCAAGGCGACGATCATTCCCACGTCGACCGCCAGCCCTCCCGCCATGTCGGCAACTGGGATCGGGTTGAGCGCGACGGCAGCTCCCTTGGCGATCGCGAAGTTCCAGATCAGCCGATTGGCCGAATCGTCGCGGATCGCAACTTTGTGCCTGACGATATCTTCATGCAAGTCGCCCGCGTAGAGCAGGGTGTTCAGGGCGACGAGCGCCTTGCCCTCAGTTTCGAGGACTTCGAGGATACGCCCCTTGAGCGTCTCGATGATTGGCGGAGGATATTCCCAGGCCATCGTGACGGTCCCGTCAGCGTGCCGCGTCTTGACCTTGAACGGGTCGGGCTTGGCGGCGGTCATCACCACGTCGGCGGGCCGGACGAGATGCCGTACCCGCTCGTTGCTGATCTTGGCGTAAATCTGGTCGCGATCGGCGTCGGGATAGCGATCGATCTGGTTGAAGACGACGATGATCGGCTTCTGCGCTTCGCGCAGCTCGGCCAGTGCCTCGAACTCGCGGCGCTGCATGTCGGACGAGATCACGAACAGGATCAGGTCGGCCCGCCTCGCGACGTCACGCGCCAGCCCCTCGCGAACCTCCCCGCCGACCTCATCGATCCCCGGCGTGTCGACCAGGACGAGCTTCGCATCCTCGAACCCGCCCGCCATCGGCGACGCGGTCTCCCATCGCTGGGCGACCTTCTGGACGGTCGTCCCGTGCGTGGCTCCAGACAGAAACACCTCTTTACCCATGAGCGCATTCAGGATCGCTGACTTCCCCCGGCTCACCATACCAAACGCGGCGATCTCGACTGTGTTTTCGTCGAGTTTCTTCGCGAGATCCTGGAGGGCGCGGACTTCCTCGGCCATCGCGCGTTCTTCGTCGGGAGTGAGCTTGAGATCGCGGAGCGTCGATTCGAGGGTGTCACGCGCCCGGCCGACGAGGATGTCTGCGGCGTCGAGTTCGTCGAGTACGGTCGTGAGGGTGGGATCAGACATGGTTCAGGCTCGCTGCGTTTGGGCATCGGAGCGGAGGACTCGCTCGCACCAGGCGGCGATGGGGAACAACTCAGTATTGTCTTGAGAGAGCCCGACGATCTGCACGCCGAGCGGGAGCCCATCCGGTGAGAGTCCGATGGGGATCGAAAGAGTTGGCAGCCCGAGATAACTCCAAGGCGCGTTGAAGATCGCATCTCCGGTGGTTTCCAGGCTCGGCGCGGGACCGGTCGTCGCCGGCATGAGGATCGTTCTCAGTCCCTTCATCGTGGGAACCTGATCGAGCCGAACGAGCGACCGCTGATGAAGGGCCTCCAGATAATCGACCGCGCGAATGTCCAATCCCTCACCGATCAGGGCGGCGATCTTTGGGGGGTAATCGCTCGGGTCGTCAAGGAAGCGGCGACGATGGATATCCGCCGCGCCCACCGCCAAGATTCGTCTTGCCGCAGGCCACCAGTCGTTCTCTGCGTCTGGAGGCAACTCGACCGGGATGATTTCAGCACCCGCTTCGGTCCAGAGCCTGACGGCCTTCAATAAGGCGGCCCGCATCGTCGGCTCGGCCTTCGTCTCGAAGAGGCCGCCGAGTAAGCCGACTCGGGGAGGTTGCGAGTCATCGATATCCGTATGTTGGTCCCATTTTTGGTCGAACTGCGACTCGATCAGAGCGAGGTCGCGGATGGATCGGGCGATGTATCCGGGCCTATCGAGTTCGCGGGAAAGCGGCACGATTCCTTGCTCTCGCACGAGCTGGCGACCGAAGCCCGCCTCCTTCCACGCGGCCACTCCGCAATACGTCGCGGGGCGGATTAACGACCCGACCGTCTGCGTGCCGATCGCCGCGAGGCACATCCCGGTCGCCACCGCTGCCGCCGAACCGCTTGACGATCCGCCGGGCGTGCGATCGAGGTTCCAGGGATTGCGCGTCGGGGGCGGGTCGATGAAGGCATAAGGAGTCGTCACCGTCTTGCCGAGCACGATCGCGCCGAGCGATTGGAGCCTGGCCACAAGGGGTGCATCGGTCTCGGCAAGCCCTTTCGACCAACGCTCGGCCCCGGCCCTCGTCGCCAGGCCTCGGACGTCGATGATATCCTTGACCCCGATCGGGATGCCGTGCAGCGGGCCGAGGTCGCGGCCGTTCGCCAGGAGTTTGTCGAGACCTCGCGCATCCGTCAGCGCCGACTCGTTAGCCACGACGACCCATGCCTTGACCTTCGACTCCCATTCGTCGATCGCCGCGAGGCAACGCTTGACCAGGCCGACGCAGGTGATCCGGCCTTCGCGGAGGGCGCGGCCCGATCCTTCGATCGTCTCGTCATCGCTCGGCCAGAGGGAGAGGGTCATGCCTTCTGCCCCTCCTTCGGCTTCAAGTAGTGGGCCTTGACCCGAATGAGCGCCTGCTTGGCGAATTCGCCGAGAAACTCGGTCCGGCTGGTCAGGTCAAACTGGCGAACGAGAGCGGCCTGCATCCCGCCGTCTCCCCAGTTCTGGCCGCTGCGGAAATAGTCCTTGAACGTCTGGCCCGAGATGTGGGTGAGATAGGCCATCGACACGCCTTGCACCGCGCCGCCGGCCGCATAACCGATCAGGGTTGACTTGAAGAGACCGGCGATGAGGGAGGTGGTCGCCTCGACCATGCCGAGCTTGAGCAGCATCTGAATCATCTGGGTGCCGACCATCCGGGCATGGGCGGTGTTCATCTCCACGCCATAGCTCGAGGCGATCTCCGAGATCATCTGATACTGGACAGCACCTGTGGCCATCAGGTCGAGAGCGGGGATCGGGTTGGTGAAGACGGTGCCCGCCGTGATCCACTGGAACTTGTCGATCACCGCTTGCGCCTTCTTGTCGCGCTCAACGCTCACCTGGTCCTGGGCCGACTTCGAGAGCAGGTGGGCACGCAGCAGCAGGTTCCCCGCCCGCAGCGCATCCCCCTCGCGGTCAAGCACGGCGGAGATCCGGTCTCGGAGCGGGCCGAGGTCCGCCTCTTCGGCCTCATATTCGATCTCGACTGAGCCGTCGGGCCGCTCGACCCGCACCGCCAATGCCCTCGGCGCGGCCGAGACAGCGATGACATCCTTGGGATTGATGACGCCACCCAATCGTTCACGGAGCTTGCTGAGGATCGCGTCGCGGTCGGCGTCGACGAACCGGTCCTTCTTGTTCAGGACCACGATCGACCGCTTTCCCTGCTTCACGAGCGCGAGCATCGGCTCGAACTCCGAGCGGATCACGTCGTGATCGACGACGAAGAGCAGCAAGTCAGCGCGGGCAGCAAGGTCACGGGCTTGCGCCTCTCGAGACGCACCGGCGTCGCCGATCTCGGAGAGGCCGGGGGTGTCGGTCAGGATCACCGTGCCGTCGACATCTTCAACCTCATACGAATGATTCTCCCCCTGGCGGGTTGTTCCCAGAAGGACGTCGGTCTTGCCGACCTCTCGGCCAAGCAGGGCGTTGATGAGCGACGTTTTGCCCGCCGACCCAGTGCCAAAGACGACGACGTGGAACCGTCGCTGGCGTCGGTCAGACCGGATCGTTTCGAGTTCGGTCGTCAACCGCTCGCGAGCCTTCGAGTCAGCGACGCGCGCGATCACCCCCTCGGCCTTGTCAACCTGGACGTCGGCCGCCTGGACGACGTCGTCGGGGGCCTTGACCGGTGCGCGTTCCTTGCGGCCGAGCGTCCACATCAGGCGGGCCGCCGCAAACCCGCAGAGGCCCGCCGCCGCGATCGCGAACCCGACAAACCCGACCGCGAGTGCGGGCGAGACCTTCGCCAGCCGGTCGTGCAAGTCGCCGACCGACGCGACGAGCCAGGCCGTCGTCCCGAAGACGAAGGCCATGAGCAGACAGACGCCGATCACCACTCGCGATTTCTGCATCAGTCCCACCTCGACGCCAATCTCAGCCAGGGTCGACTACCTCGGGATTCGCTCATCCGGGGCGAATCTTGGGCCGCCCCGATCATATCCGCCTCGGCTGAGACGGGCCATGCGCGGATCAGAGCCCCCGGCTCACCCGATGGAGCGTCCCCCGGAGCGAACCGAGTTCAGCGGAGGTCGTTTCGATCGCTTCGACGGTACAGCGGAGCCCGAGTCGGCCGACGGCCTCGGGAAACTCTTCCGCCGCCACGCGATACGGGTCGGCGATCCAGGCTTCCCCCCCCGGCGCGAGCATCTTGGAGAGGACTCCCGCGACCAGCGGCACGAGCCTCCGCTCATAGAGCACGTCGGCCCCCAGGATCAGGGGATACGTTTCGTCGGGCAACTCCCGCCAGTCGAGCAGGCCGGTCGAGAAGCGAGTTCCGTCAAAGTTATTCTCGCTGACACTTCGGGCGATAAGCGAGAGAGGAGCGTCGTCGTAGTCGGTAAACCGCACGTTCAGGCCCCGAGACATCCCGACGAGCCCCGCCAGGCCAAGTCCACATCCGATCTCGAGCGCGGCCTCGCCCGACCACGCCCGGCGCGAGATCACGTCGGCCAGCAGGAACGCGCCGGGCCAGAGGTAAGCCCAGTAGGGCATATAGTCGTCGTCCCGATTGAGGACGGCGACGTCAGGGTCGTCGAGCATCCGGTCGGGTTCCACCGGCCGGACCAGGCGGATTGACATCAGCCCGATCCGAATTTCGCTCGTCACTAGTGGCCCTCGATACTCCGTCCGCACCCGGGATTCCCCTTTAACAAATCTTCGCAACAGACCTTTGACGCTGACCGACCGTTTGCCTATAATCTGGCTATTGAGACTGAATCTCAACTTCTCCGCTCCGCCCTTCCTCACCCGACCCCACCCCGGGGATTTCTCGATGACGCGAAGCTTGATCGTTCGATTAGCCCTTGGTTTTGCCCTTGCGGCATTAATCCCACCCTGTCTCTCGCCTGGAGGCGAGGTTACGGGCCGGGTCGAGATGCCGTCAACGTGCTCGCCGACGGTGAGCCCAGCGGTGGTTAGTCTTCAGAGGGTCGACGGCAAGGTCGATACGGTTGCAGGGCCGGGGGTGCGTGTTGCGCTGGTCAACCAGCGGGGTCTCCAATTTGAACCACGCGTCCAGGCGGTCCAGGTCGGCCAGACGGTCCAGTTCGCGAACGAAGACAATGAGACGCACAACGTCCATATCCTGACGCCGGGTGCCGCGTTTAACCAGAGCATGTCGCGCGGTCGGACGGCCGACTATGTCGCTGACAAGCCGGGGTTGCTCCGGATCGTCTGCGACATCCACAGCCACATGCGAGGGTTCGTGGTCGTGAGCCCGACCCCTTACTTCTCGGTCTGCCGGGCTGACGGCCGGTTCCGGCTCGATGACGTGCCCGAAGGCCGGTATCGGCTTCAGGTCTGGCACGAGATGGGTCAGGGCACCTCTCGCGAGATCGAGGTCAAGGGCAGCGAATCGTTGGCCGTCGGCACTCTCCCCGTCGAAGCGGCCCTGGTCGCAACGAACGGGCAGGCGGCTCCGGTCCGACCCTGGCCCGAGGTGATCGACCGGGTCGGCGTCCTACTCCGACAGGCCCGCGCGGTGGTGTCGCAACCCGGTGGTCTGGCGAAGGCCCGGAGATCGGCCGAAGACGCCTACATGGAAGAGTTTGAAGGATCGGACATGGAGACGGCTATCCGCCGCCACCTCGGTTTCAAGCGGTCGGGGGAAATCGAGAGCCAGTTCCGAGGCTTCCGCACCCTCTGCCGCGACGTGTCTGAGGGAAAGACGGCCGTCAACGTCATGGCCGACCGTTCGCGAGATCTCCTCCTATCCCTCGTGAACGCCTCCCAGGACCTGAACAAACTGGGCGTGATCGATGGTTCCAAGCTCGAGCTCGGGCCGGGTCTCTCCGAGATCTCTGAGACGGGGGCTGCCGACCTCGCAGCCCAGGAACGAGTTCTCGCCGAGGCCTTCGCCGGAGTCGCCCGACTGGCCGAGACTGGCTCCACCGAAGACGCGGCGTCAGCAATGACCTCGGCCTACTTTGATGCCTTCGACCCCCTTGAACGCCGACTCCTGACGCGTCGGCCCCAGGAGATTCGTCCCCTGGAGGCCCAGTTCAGCGCCTTGAGAGGCCGGATCGGCACGGGCCTGAAGGGGGATGAACTGACGACCGAACTCGCCTCGCTCCGCAAGGGGATCTCCGACGCGATCGAGCGGAGCCGCGCCGGGGGGACGTTCGGGCCTGCCTTCTTCGCCTCGCTCGTGACGATTCTCCGCGAAGGGGTTGAGGTCATCCTCTTGCTGACGATGCTCATCACCCTGGTGGCCAAGGCCGGCCAGCCCAAGGCGATGTCGGCGATCCGATGGGGGGTCTTGACTGCGGCAGTTGCGAGCATCCTCACGGCCGTCGGCCTCAACCTACTGGTCGCGACGGCACAGGGCCGGGCGCGGGAGCAGATCGAGGGATGGGTCTTGATGCTCGCGGCGGGGGTGCTCTTCTACGTGAGCTACTGGTTGATCTCGCAGACCGAGTCAAAACGCTGGACCGACTTCCTCAAGGAACAGGTCAAGCGCGGCGTCGCGGTCGGTGGCTTCGGTACGCTCGGCCTCACCGCCTTCCTCGCGGTCTACCGCGAAGGGGCCGAGACGGCACTGATGTATCAAGGTCTCGTCGCCGGTCAGATGGGCTCTAAGGTCGGACTGGCTGGGGTCGTGGCGGGCTTGTTAGTGGGTCTGGCCGCACTCGCACTGATCTATCGGATCATCCGATCGACAAGCGTGAAGTTGCCGCTGCGGACCTTCTTCAAGGTCACGGGCTTCGTCCTCTTCGGGATGGCGATCGTCTTCGCGGGCAACGGGGTGTTCGAACTTCAATCGGCGGGTGTCCTCAAGGTCTCGCCGGTCTCGTGGCTGGGCTCGGGCCTTCCCTGGATCGGCGTCCATCCCAACGTCCAGTCCCTCTCCGTCCAGGGTCTCCTCATCGCCGGCGCGGTGATCGCCCTGGCAATGTTTGGTGGCGGAGACCGCCGACCCGTCGTCGTCCCGGTACGGGAGAAGCTGGTCGTCGAGCCTGTTCAACAACACGTTTCGGTCTGATCTCTCTTCGCACAGTTGGGACGGTCATCGATGAACAAATCCAAGATTGGCCCGATCGTGACGACTCTGATCGTTGTCGGCGTGGGAGCGATCTTCCTGCTCAACCGCGAGCCGAGTCGCTCCGGCACTGCCGACAAGCCGCCACAGGCTCTCGCCGCCAAGGCGGGCAAGGGGGGGGAGAGGCCGATCGGCGACGAGGTGGTCAAGAACCACATTCAGGTCGCCGCCATCTGGCTGAATTCGGTCGGGATGGCTGGGATGGCCGAGCCGTCGGGCGACGTGATTCACGTCGAGGCCGACATCCGCTCGACCGCCAACAATCCGAACGGGTTTGCCAAGGACGAATTCGTCCCCTATCTCAAGGTCAAGTATCAACTCGTCGACCCGAAGTCAGAGAAGGTGCTCCAGTCGGGAGACTTCATGCCGATGGTCGCGAACGACGGCCTCCACTACGGTGCCAACATCGCCAAGCCGGCCCCGGGCACCTATCGGCTCGACTATCTGATCGATCCCCCCTCGGCGGGCGGGCTGGGCCGCCACAGCGACCCATCGACGGGTGTCGCCGCCTGGTGGGAGCCGTTCACCGCGTCGTTCGAGTGGACGATGGATGCCGAGCGGGCCGCACCCGAATCTTGAATGTCAACCCGTTAGAGGTGAGCGGTCATGGCCGATAACATCACCCCACCTGGCCCGCTCGCCGACCTTAACGAGTGGGAGGCTGCTCATACGTCCGACGCCAAGGCGTTCCGAGACTACGGCAGCGCGGTCCGCGACCGCGTCAGAGAGTTCTATCGCCTGAACCATCGCCACCAGACCCTCGAATTCGTCTTCGCCAAGAAAGCCCAATATCTCGGCCTCGAACGGCGACGTATGGGCATCTGGGAGGCGATGGAATTCCTCGACACATTGGTCGACGACAGCGATCCCGATACCGACCTCAGCCAGATCCAGCACCTGATGCAGACCGCCGAAGCGATCCGCGCCGACGGCCATCCCCGCTGGTTTATCCTTACCGGTCTGATCCACGACCTCGGCAAGGTTCTCTGCCTCTGGGGAGAGCCCCAATGGGCGGTTGTAGGCGACACGTTTCCCGTCGGATGCGCGTTCTCAGAAAAGATCGTCTTTCCTGAATACTTCGACGCCAATCCGGATCGCTCGAATCCTGCCTACCAGACGCGCTGTGGCGTCTATGAAGAGGGTTGCGGCCTCGGTCAGGTCCACCTCTCATGGGGTCACGACGAATATCTCTATCAGGTCGTGAAGGACTATCTCCCCGAGGAGGGGCTGGCGATGATTCGCTACCACTCCTGCTACGCCGTTCACCATGAGGGGCAATATGCCCACCTGCAGGACGATCGCGACCGAAAGCTGATGGATTGGGTCCGCGCCTTCAACCCCTACGACCTCTACTCCAAGGGGCACGAGCGGCCCGATGTCGCAGCGTTGACTCCTTACTATCGCGACTTGATCGCCGAATTCTTCCCGGCCGAATTGGCCTGGTGACAGCGGCTCAACCCCCGATCGTCTCGATCTCGAAGACGTGATATCCCCACGGCGGCACGTCGAGATAAAGCCCCCTCGCGGCGAGGTCAAAACCGTCGCGCTCGTAGACGGCGTTGCTCATGAGGTCGCGGAACCGGAAGGTCTGATGGTGGAGATCGTCGTGGAGCGGCCTCGCATAGCACTGGCCCCAGTCCGATCCATAGTTGACGACAACCAGGACCGGCGTCCCCCCGTCGGACTCCCAGCCGAACGCGATGAACTGTTCCCAGCTTGAGTTGCCGTACCAGGCCGGGTTGCAGCCGACGAGATGAAACTGCCCGGTGGCAAAGATCGGCCGGTCGACGATCGGCAAGAGCCGCCGGTAGAACGCATGGACCTCCTCGTTGACGGGCTCGTCGGAGCGTCGGGACAGGTGGTTTGAGGCCCGGCGGGTCCGGCCTTCGAATTGCCCCTCGTGGAGGAAGCGGAGGCCGGGCACCAAGAAGCTCAATACGGCGGCAGCCTGGTGGATCGGGAACGGGAAGACATCCGCCGCGCGGGGTTCGTCGTGGTTCTCGAGGAACCGGATCGAGCGGGCCTGGAAGGCGAGGTCGGCTTGGAGATGGCCCCGGACGGCACGGGCGTCGCGATCGCGGAGGCCGTCGTACAGGGTCTTATCGTAGGTGTAGTCGAAGCCTTCGCCCATCAGGGTCCATTCGAGGCCCCAGTAGACTTCCGCGAGGAAGAGGAACCCCGGGCAGGCCGCCTTGACGGTCGCGATCGCATTGGGCCAGAACGCTTCGGGGTGATGTCCGGTCGGGGAAGTCCCGCCCCAAGTCCGCGCGAAGACCTCGGGCAGCGCGAGCATCGACATGTCGCATCGCAAACCGTCGCACCGAGCCGAGAGCGCGACCAACAGCGCCGTCATCGCGGCCCGAAGGTCGGGATGGCGATAGTCGAGCTGAAGGGTGTCGGCCCAACCGGCGAAATAGGGGTCGCGGCCGTAGGCCAGAATGCGTTCCCCAGCCTCGGTCTTGAGCCGGATGAAGTTGTGCGGCTCGTGGGCGAGCGACTCCTCGGTCCCCGCGATGAAAAACTCAGGATGCTCATCGACCCAGGGATGATCGAGGGCGACGTGGTTCGGCACGAAGTCGAGGATCAGCCCGATCCCGCGCGCCGTGAGCCGTCCGCGCAGCCGTTCCAGGGCGGGCTCGCCACCGAAATCGGGATGGACCTCATATCGCTTGATGGCGAACGGCGAGCCCGAGACGTCGTCGGTCGTGCAGTCGGAGAGGTCTTTGACGAAATCGTTGCGCCAGTCAGAGTTGGTCCGGGAGACCTCTCGGCTCATGTACCCGGTCGTCCAGACGCCGAGCATCCAGACGTAAGAGAAGCCCATCGCGGCGACCTCGTCGAGCCAGGCGTCGGCCAGGTCGTCAAGGGTGGTGAGGCGACCAAGCACCCGCGACAACTCCCCGAGGACGACACGCGTGTTGACTTGGTAGAGGCTCGGATTGAAGGTCGGCGGCATATCGGTCGTTTCGCTCCAGGTCGTGGGCGAGTCGTACTCGGCCCCCTCATGCTACACGGGCGGTCGGGGCGTACCAAGACCGACACGGGAGAGTTCCTTCCGGTCCTTTACGGAGCGGTGACTTGCGGTTAGTCTCGAATGAGGGTGTGACATCATCCCATCGAACACGTCCCGGCGGATCATTACCGCAGAGGAGATTCAACCCATGGCCCAAGCCATCGTCGACCCGGGCGAGCTTCGCCGGTTCGCCCAGAACCTCAAGTCGTTCAACAACGAGCTTCAGAACCGCATGGCGGTGCTCCACGGCCAACTCGTCGGCCTCTCGCAGAGCTGGCGAGACCGCGAGCAGGAGAAGTTCACCGAGGAGTTCGAGCAGACGATGGTCGTGATCGGCCGATTCGTCGAGTCGACGAACGAGCACATCCCGTTCTTGCTCCGCAAAGCTGAGCGCGTCGAAGAGTATCTCCAGCAGCGCTAATCGGAGTCTCGACGATGAGCGAAGCCGCCAAGGTCACGTCGGTCGACGCCCTCAAAGACTTCCGCGAGGCCCTCGTATCGTTCCTCGAAGAGGCGAAAAACTCCCTCGTCACGGTCCAGATGGAGAACCGTCGCACCACTGACTGGCTCCAGAATCACCAGCGGCTCTACTGGTTCGAGGAGCTGAAGCGCCGTCGCGAGCGGCACTCGATGGCGTTGACTGAGCTACATCGTGTCAGGCTACAGGCCCGGCCTGGGAGCGCCATCAGAGATACCGAACAAAAGGAAGCCGTCCGGGTGACGCTGGCGAAGGTCCGCGAGGCCGAGCTCAAGGTCGAGACCGTCAAGAAGTGGGGGCCGCCGCTCCAGCACGCGATCGACGAATACACCGGCAAGGCCCGGGCGCTCGACGACCTGCTGACCGGGGACGTCGTCCACTCGCTCGGCATGCTCGAACGGATGATCTCCTCCCTCGAAGACTATCTCCGCCTCACCGCCCCCCCGACGAGCTGACCCCTTTTTCACCCCCCCCCCAGTGGGAGCCGACGCATGAGCGAGGGTGCTACCAAGATGAACTACGCGATCAAGACCCTGCGAAGGCGCTGGGACGACGTGTCTCCGCACTGGCAAGACGCTGTCAAAGCCGACTTCGAAGCCCGCCACATCGGGCCGCTCATCACCCAGGTCTCGGCGACGATCCGGGGGATGAATCAGCTCGAAGAGATCACCCAGAGGATGCGTCGAGAGTGTTCGTGACGTCTTAACCGGTTAGTATTAAAGACAGATCGATCAGCCGAACCGCCGACGATTCCGAGTCACGACCACCGAGAAGGCCGAGTGTCCCAATGTCAGAGCCGTCGCTGATCGAGCGTGAGATCAAGGTCATTCACGACCTGGCTCGCCAGGCTACCGAACGGGCCGGCGGCGAACAGAGGCTGACGGGCGAACTCGCGACACGCGCCTCGGCGATCGAAGCCGAATACCAGGCCGCCCGCCATGACCTCGAAACCAAGGCCCAGAAGACGCGCCGGGACGCCGAAAAGGCGCACGAGACCGAGAAGGCCGTTCTCATTGCCGAAGCCACGGCCGAGCGTGAGACGATCCAGAAGCAATACGAGGGCGTCGCCAGGACGATCAGGCAGCGCCATGCCGCTGAAATCGCCAAGGCGAAGTCGAACCTTGACGAGGCGCGATGGCAGGCGGCCGCCGTCTATGAGTCGGGCCGAGAGTCTGCCAAGAAGCACAACGAGCAGACCCAACGCAGCTTGGTCGACAACATCCAGGCCCGGCTCCTGGTCGAGTCCGAGGCGCAGGGCCTCCTCGAAACCTATCGCAAATACATCCGACCTGCCCCCGAGATCGCGCCCAACGCCGACGACCCGGCCGACGACCCCCGTCCGCCGCTCCGCGAGACGATCACGGCGATCGACACACATGTCCTCGCCATCCACGGCCTGACCTCGCTCAAGATCCTCCGACTCGACACCTACAGCTTCCTCGTCGTCTTCCTCGCGATCGCCTTCGGCATCCCCGGGGCCTTGCTCATCAGTTGGCCGCTGGGGGCGATCGCCGGCGCGAGCCTCGCCATCGTGCTCATGGTCGCGCTCCGATTCCTGCTCAGGGCGAACGCCCGCAAGAAGGTGACAGCGATCGCGGTCCCGCTCCGAGACGAGATCGACCGCGCGGCCCGGCTCAGCGAACGGTCGCAAGTCTGGATCGACGAGGACTATCGAAAACGAAAAGAAGAGATCGACCATCGCCGCGACAGCGAGATCCATCGAGCCGACGAATCCCACGCCCAGCGCACCGCCTCGGCCGAGGCCCGCCGAGAGTCCGACCGACGCAAGGCCGAAGAGACCTATCCCGCACAGCTCGCGGAGCTGGCCCGCCTCGGTGAGAGCACCCTCCGGGCCATCGTCGAGGCCGGTACGAAACGGCTGGCCGAGACCAAGGCGACGTTCGACGCCAAGCTCAAGACCCTCGACGACAACCACTCCGCCAAGGCCAAGCAGCACGCCGACGTGACCGACACGCACTGGAACTCCGTCTCGGGACGCTGGACCGAGGGGTCGACCCAGGTCGTCAACGAGATCGCAGCGATCCACGCCGAGGATCGCCGACTCTTCCCCAACTGGAAGGGAGGCTGGCGCGGCTGGAACCCGCCGGTCGAAGTGCCCCCCGTCATCCGGTTCGGCGAGATCGAGGTTCATCCCGGTCGCTTGCCGCTCGGCACCCCCAAGGACGACCGGCTCAAGCCCACAACGCCTCCCGACTTCACGGTCCCCGCGCTGCTCGACTTCCGCAAAAAAGGCTCGCTGCTCATCCGCGCGGGCGAAGGCGGACGCGACGAGGCCGTCGAGCTGCTCCAGGCCGTCATGCTGCGGATGTTGACCGCGATCCCGCCGAGCAAGGTGCGGTTCACGATCGTCGATCCCGTCAGCCTCGGCCGCAGCTTCGCGTCGTTCATGCACCTGGGCGACTTCGATGAGATGATCATCAATCATCGCATCTGGACCGACTCGATGCAGATCGACCAGCGGCTCAAAGACCTGACCGACCACATGGAGAACGTGATCCAGACGTATCTCCGCAACGACTATCCCACGATCGAAGACTACAACGCCCAGGCAGGCGAGGTGGCCGAGCCCTACCGCGTGCTCGTCGTGGCCAACTTCCCGCATGGGTTCACCGACTCGGCGATGAAGTCACTCGCGAGCATCGTCAGCAGCGGGGCAAGGTGCGGGGTCCACTGCCTGCTCAGCGTCGACGCCCGCCAGCAGATGCCGTTCGGGTTCAGCCTCAAAGACCTCGAACCAAACGCCGTCAACCTGGTCTGGAAGGACGACCGCTTCGTCTGGCGTCACCCCGAATTCGAGCCGTATCGCCTGATCCCCGACGCCCCCCCGGCCCCTGACGCGATCACCAGCATCCTCCACGAGGTCGGCAAGATCTCGAAGGATGCGAGACGCGTCGAGGTGCCGTTCGAGGTGATCGCCCCGCCCGAGGACCAGTGGTGGACGACCGACAGCCGAAAGGGGATCGACGTTCCGCTCGGCCGCGCGGGGGCGACGAAGCTCCAGAATCTCACGCTCGGCAAGGGGACGTCGCAGCACGTCCTGATCGCGGGCAAGACCGGCTCGGGCAAGTCGACTCTGCTCCATGCCCTGATCGTCAACGTCGCGCTCCGATACAGCCCGAAAGAGGTTGAGCTCTACCTGATCGACTTCAAGAAGGGCGTTGAGTTCAAGACCTATGCGACGCACAACCTCGCCCATGCCCGCGTCGTCGCGATCGAGAGCGAGCGCGAGTTCGGGATCAGCGTGCTCCAGCGGCTTGACGCTGAATTGAAGTCGCGAGGCGAGAAATATCGCGTCGCGGGAGCGCAAGACGTCGCCAGCTATCGCGCGGCAAGGCCCGACGAAGACCTGCCCCGGATGCTCCTGCTCATCGACGAGTTCCAGGAGTTCTTCATTGAAGACGACAAGCTCGCGCAGGAAGCCTCGCTCCTGCTCGACCGCCTCGTCCGCCAGGGCCGTGCGTTCGGCATCCACGTCCACCTCGGGTCGCAAACGCTGAGCGGTGCCTACAGTCTGGCGAGAAGCACGCTCGGCCAGATGGCGGTCCGGGTCGCCCTCCAGTGCAGCGAGTCTGACGCCCACCTGATTCTCAGCGAAGACAACTCCGCCGCGCGGTTGCTCTCCAGGCCGGGCGAGGCGATCTATAACGACGCCAACGGGCTCGTCGAGGGCAACCACATCTTCCAGGTTGTCTGGCTCGGCGACCGGCAACGCGAAGACTATCTGATCCGGCTTGCAAAGCTCACCAAAGAGCGCGGGATCGTCGCCAAACACAAGCAGATCGTCTTCGAGGGGGATGCCCCCGCCATCCTGGATACGAACCTCGGCCTCGAATCTCTGCTCGACCAGCCCGATTGGCCGGCCTTGCCACGCTCCGTTCCCGCCTGGCTCGGCGACGCCATCGCGATCAAAGACCCGACTGCCGCCGTCTTCCAGCCGCAGAGCGGCAGCCATCTCCTCTTGATCGGCCAACAAGAAGAGTCGGCGCTCGGTGCGATCTCCGCCGCTATCCTCAGCCTCGCCGCTCAGCACGAGCCGAACACGCCTAATGGGGCGCGATTCCTCCTCCTCGACGGCACCCCGTCCGACTCCCCCTTCGCCGGCAAGCTCGCCCGACTGGAGCACGTCGTCCCGCATCCGTTCCAGGTCGCCAGCAGCCGGACTTTACCCACGCTCGTGGGCGAAGTGGCCGACGAGGTCGAACGCCGACGGATCGAAGACCCCGCCGACCAGCCCGCGATCTACGTGATCGTCATGGACCTCACCCGCTTCCGAGACCTCCGCAAGAGCGAAGACGACTACGGCAGCTTCGGTGGCGGCGACAAGCCGCCCAGCCCCTCAAAGCAGTTCGTCACGATCCTCCGCGAAGGGCCGGCGGTCAACGTCCATGTGATCGTCTGGTGCGACACGATGCCCAACCTCAACCGCACCTTCGACCGTCAAGGGCTCGGCGAGTTCGAGATGCGCATCCTCTTCCAGATGAGCGCAGGGGATTCGAGCCAGCTCATCGACTCCCCCGCCGCCGGCCGACTCGGGCCGAACCGCGCCCTCTTCTTCAGCGAAGAGCAGGGCCGCCTCGAAAAATTCCGCCCCTACGGACCGCCCGACGAAGCCTACCTCGCCTCGGTGAAACGCCGGCTCGACGCCAAGCCCCGCACCGAGCCGCCGGTCGAAGATGCCGATGACTCGACAACCGCCGACGACTCGGGAGTTCCCGACGCCTCGGGCGTCACGCCTTGAGATAGATGCCCTTCCGGTGCATCAGCGCGACGCAGCCGAAGCAGATCGCCACGAAGATCATCGCGTGGGCGAGCGAGGCATTCCCGGGCGAGAGCGACGGGTTGAGCACGCGTCCCATCAGCCATCCGTTCGCCGTGAACTTCGCCCCGCCCCAAGGCCACGACATCAGCCGGGCGAGGATCGCGGCGAAGACATAGGCGGCGATCGCGTTGGTGCCGAAGATCTGGAACGGCCGCGACCAGCCGTTCCGGCCCTTGAGGTCAACGAGCCAGTAGCAGACGGCGAGCAGTTGCAGCCCCAGCCCGGCCGTCAGCAGGACGAATGAGCTCGTCCAGAGCGCCTTGTTGATCGGAAACCAGCCGCCCCAGATCCATCCCAGAACGACGCCGAACCAACCCGCGACGAAGAGCCCACCGACCTTCTCGAACGCCGATCGCCCCGATCGAAGCCAGTGGCCAGCGAGCACGCCGATCAGCGCCGTGGCGAGTGCGGGAAGGGTGCTGAACAGGCCCTCAGGATCGTAGTCGGCCTTATACAGATGGCCGCCCAGGACCACCCGATCGACCCATGCCGCAAGATTCCCCGCGCGACTGAGATCGCCCGCGACATAACCGGGCGTGGCTACGAAGATCATCGCATCGCAATAGCCAACGAGCAGGACGACGATCAACCCGACCTTGAACCATGTCCCGCCGACCAGATCGATCAGCGAAGCGAGCAGATAACAGACGGCGATCCGCTGAAGCACGCCGGGGATGCGGATCGTCGCCAGGTGATACTCGGGGAACCCGTTCAGTGCCAACCCGATCGCGAAGATCACCACCGAGCGGCGGACGATCCGTAAGAGAAGCCCAAACAGTCCCGACCCTGTCTCCCTCCGCTTGCCGAGCGAGAACGGGATCGCGACCCCGACGATCAACAGGAAGAACGGAAAGACCAGGTCGGTGAGCGTCCAGCCGTCCCAAGGCGCATGGAGCAGCGGCGGATACGTCCCCGGCCCGGCACCGTTGTTGACGAGGATCATCGCCGCGATCGTCAGCCCCCGGAACACATCCAGCGATTCGAGGCGCTTCGGGGCCACAGACTCAGAACTCGTCGCGGTTGCGTCGATCATCGATCGGTCCTCTCGGTTGCGTCGTTCGAGTGCGGACCTCACTCTGCCCGTTCTCTCGCGTGGATTCAAGCCATGAGAAGGCGTGTGCGCTCACAGGGGCCTGTCGGGATTTCTCCTCTACGTTGCACGCAGAGCGACTTTGCAATCGTCCTGGCGAAAAAGAGGATTGACTGGGGCGTGGGCGGCGGTAGGATAGAGGTGCAAGCCCTACCTCGCGTCGTCCCTGCCGAGACGCCTCAACCGGTCGGTGCCGATCTGTCGGCCCTTCCTATCCCCCAAATTATTTGATCGATCCCGGATTTTGTCCGACCCTCGGGATGTCGGCTGGACCCTTTGCGCCATGTTCGAATTGACGACGAGCCTTCGAACATTCGCCCTGGCGACCGACCCTCGGGTCTGGTTCATTGTCTTGCTGCTCGGGGCGGCTGTACTAGGCCGAGCAGGCTTCTTCAAGTCACGCTGGGTGAACCTGATCAAGCCCTGGCGAAACCGTCCTCGCGACCCGAAACAAACCAATACGCCCCCGACTTCCCCGCTCCGCGACCCCGGATTCCTCCTGATCCTCGTTATCTGCGCCTCAGCCGTAACGGCATGGATCGTGATGAGTATGACGGTGAGTTCCCAGCACCATCGCTAAGCGGCCGCACCTCATGCCCCTCGGAACCCTTTTTCAGGAGACTCGACCATGCTTTTCGCCTTCGGAATGCCCGGACCGACTGAGATGCTCATCATCGGCGGTATCGCGCTGCTGGTTTTCGGCAACCGCCTCCCGAGTGTCGCGCGGTCGCTGGGCAAGAGCATGACCGAATTCAAGAAGGGCGTCGCCGGCATTGAGGACGACATCGACGCGACCGTCACTGCCGACAAGAAGCCCCCCGTCTCCCATCCCTGATCGGCCCCGACCACCAAGCTCGACCGGGCCTCAAGCCCGGTCTCGGGAATCAGGAAAGGAGAGCGTCCGTGTTCCCCAACCTCAATCCGATGGAACTGATCGTCGTCCTGGGGGTGGCCGTGCTCCTCTTCGGCAAACGCTTGCCCGAAGTCGGCCGGTCGCTCGGTCGGGGGATCGTCGAGTTCAAGAAGGGTATCCGAGGCGTCGAGGAAGAATTCCGCGCCGTGGCCGATATCACCCGGCACGAGGAGCTTCCCTCCTACACGTCGCCGTCGCACGAGCCCTCGGTGCCAAAGTTTGAGTCGCCCGGGCAGTCTCCGGTGCCGACGATGGAATATGAGCCCCACCCCGCCAAAGACTGAGCGGCGAGGGCCGTGCCGTCTTGCGTCGGCCCGGCCCAGACGTTAAGCTTTGGCCTTGCCCTTGGGCGGCTAACTCAGTGGTTAGAGTGCCATGCTCACACCGTGGAAGTCGCTGGTTCGAATCCAGCGCCGCCCATTCTTAACCCTCTCAGACACACGGCCTTGAGATGACTCCATGCGAGTCGTCTCAAGGCCGTTTTTGTTGGATCGATCCGGAACGACGCTCGAAAGGGACGCAACATGACTCGGCGACTCCTCGGATTCGGCGTTTGTCTGGCATTCTTCACAGCAACCCACGCGGCACGCGCCGAGATTCAGGTCGGGGCGGCGATGCGTGTCATCACGCCCGACCCGCTCTTGCCCGTCTCGGGCGGGATGGGGAAGCCGAATCCGACCAGAGAGAAGCGAGGTGAATTGACGGCCCGCGCGATCGTCTTTCGCAAGGGAGACGTGTCGGTCGCCGTGGTGTCGCTCGACGTGATCGGCTTCCCTTCGGTGCTCGGCGATCGGGTCCGCGCCAGGGTGAGTCGCATCGCCGCGCGGAACATCTTGATCGGCTCGACGCACACCCACAGCGCCCCGGATTGTTATGCGTTCCCCGATGGCCAGGGCGGACACACCGGTAACCTCGCCTTTATCGATCGCGTCTGCACCAGGGCCGCCGAGGCTGTCAACGAGGCGATCGACCGTCTGCAACCGGCCGCGCTCAAGATCGCGACGGGCGAGGCTCAGGGCAAGATCGCCTATAACTATTATGCGCCTGACCTTTACGACCGCAGGATGAGCGTGATCCAGGCCGTCACCCCCAAAGGGAAGACGATCGCGACTCTGGTGAATTATGCGATCCATCCCGAAGTGATCGGCAACGGTGTCGGGATTCTCAGCCCTGACCTGATCGGCCCGCTCTGCGATAAAGTTGAGTCGCTGGCCGGGGGGATGGCCCTCTTCATGAACGGTGCGCAGGGCGGGATGATCACGGCCGACAACCGCAATCTCGAACGGCCGAATGAGGCCAAACAAACCCGCCCGACCAACGCCCAGTTGTGGGACGAATGCCTGCGGATCGGACACCTCATGGCGAGCGAATCGCTCCGTATCGTCAAGGACGCCCCCGCGCAGCATGACCCGTCACTGGCCTGCGATGCGCTCGACGTTCGGTTCCCCGTCGAGTCTGACCTGATGTGGGCCGTGATCCTCGGATCGCCCCTCAGATATCCCCATCAGGCCGACCACTCGATCACCGCACGGCTCAACCTCGTGACCCTCGGCAATACCCAGATCCTGACGATCCCCGGCGAAGCACTGCCGAACATCGGCTTCTATCTCAAGCGCAAGATGCGCGGGAGGCATCACCTTCTGTTCGGCCTGACAAACGACGCATTCGGCTACATCCTCACCAAGGTCGATTTCCAGAGCTTCCCTCGCTACGATTACGTCTCCCGGACCTCGCTCGGCGAGATGACGGGCGAGATCCTCATCGAGAAGTCACTCGCCCTGATCGCGACGGCATCGCAACCGGACAAGTGAGGGATGTCGGCAGCCCGACCCGGCGTGAACGGCCGATTCTCCTGACACGACGGGGAAAAGACTGACACCCGTCCGGCATTTCGAGCATCCCCTCGTCGTCTCCTCCACTTGCGTTGAAGACCACCTCGACTTATCATGACTCGGGTCGCGAGACCGCGACATGCCCCGACGCTCGGTCTACCCGACGCGCCCCCTGCCACCTCGCAGTGGTATCCCCCCGCCCGATCGCGGCGGACGGACTTCAAACTCCCTCCCTCCCTCTCCCAACCGTCGAAATTCCCTTCACCGTTGATTGATTCCACGAGTCGAATGGACACGGATGCAAACAACAACCTCCCCGCCGGACACGTTGCAAGCGCATGAGAGCCAGACGGCCGATTGGGACCGCCTTCATGAGTTGATCGAACACGCCTCGCACTTGTTGCCCGCCCAAGGCCCGATCACGGTCTTCATCCATCACAACACGCTCCACGCCTTCGAAGACCTGCCGTTTCACGAGGCGGTCAAGAAGGGGGCAGCGGTCTTCGGCTGTCAGCCCTATCTGACTGAGGATCGCTATCGGGCCGAATTGGCCCGGGGCCGTATCCGGTTCTCGGAACTACAGGAAGTCCTCGCCGCCGACCTCGGCGAATTCGCCGCAGAGGAGATCCCGTGTTTCGGGACCAGGCTCGACCTCCGGCTCGCGATGCTCCAGTATCCGTTGCGATCGGGTCCGACCTCCGAATTGATCTGGCATGTCGCCGAGGCCAACTCGCTCCGGCGGGTCCGCCAGGAAGCTTCGTCGGCAGTGCGCGGGCGGTTGATCGCCGAGACGCGGCGCTGGGTGATGCGAGACCTTCGGGCGCGGCCCGATCCCTCGGCGAATGGTTCGAACGAGCGACAGGTTCCCGATAGCCTCACGGAACTCTTCGAGCGTGCCGGCGACTCGACGATGGAAAACTGGACTGACGACGACTGGGAGGGCTTCACGCTTCACGCTCTCTGGCGGGTCTCCTGTGACGGCGTCGCCGACCTGCCGCCCTACACCCAGCCCCCGGCCCCCGCCGTCCGGCATCGCGACCTCTTACTCGAAGTCGGTGGTGATGACGCCGACCTGCTAGTCGACGACCTGCTGATCAAGTTCTGCGCGGCGTTCCTCGATCAGGGCATGGCGAACTGGCCGCTTCCCCACCGCGACGATGGCTTTTATCGCTCGTTTTGCAGCGTCTATCGTCATCGGGCCGGGTCGCCCGCTCGCTGGATGCGCGGGCTCAATCGCGAGCTGGCGCGGCTCGAAGACACTCAGATCGGCCCCCTCGAATCGATCCGCGAGTCGCTCGACGTCCTCGGGGTCAAGGAGGACGAGTGGGAGGCCTACATTTCGGCGATCCTGCTCGCCCTGCGAGGTTGGGGCGGGATGGTCCGGCAGATCGAGATCCGCGGGGACCGGACCGTCCGACCGATCCCCTCGGGAAGTCTGGTCGAATTCGTCGCCGTCCGGCTGCTCCTTGACCGCTTCGCGCTGGCCTACTCGGCCCGCGAGTCGATCGATTATAGAGGTCGTCTCGACCGGTTCCGCGAGGAGGTGCGGTCGCGGGTCGTCTCCTCGTGGCCGCCGAGCATCGAGCAGCGGGCGTTCCAGGTGTTCAAGCTCGCGCAGATCGTCGGCCTCTCGCCCGATCTCCTCTTCCGGCTCGGGCCCGCCGAGTGGGAGACAATGGTCTCGGAGATCGAGACGTTCAACTCGCTCGAACGTCGTCGCGTGTTCCACCTCGCCTACGAGCAGCGCTTTGTGACCCAGACGCTCGACGCGATCGCGCTGCACGCGAGGAAGAGTCATAGCCGCCCCGTCGCCCCGCGTTTTCAGGTGACGTGCTGCCTCGACGAGCGCGAGGAGTCGTTCCGTCGCCACCTCGAAGAGCTGGCTCCCTCGGTCGAGACCTTCGGCGCGGCCGGTTTTTACAGCGTTGCGATGTACTATCGAGGGGCGGCCGACGCTCACTATGTCCCGCTCTGCCCGGTGGTCGTCGTGCCGCAGCACTGGGTCACGGAAGAGGTCGATAACGGCGCGGGGAAGAGCCATCGCTTCCGGGCGAGAACCAGGCGCGCCCTCGGTAGCGCATCGCACCAGTTCCACCTCGGCAGTCGAAGCTTCGCGCTGGGTGCGATCCTGACCGGGGCGGTCGGCGTGTTCGCGTCGATCCCGCTCATCGGCCGCATCCTCTTCCCCAGGTTCACTGCGAAGGTCCGCAACCTCTTCAGCCGGATCGTGCGGACGCCCTCGCGCACCCGGCTCCGGATCGAACGGGGCGAGCCCGATGCCGGTCCCGAGAACGGCCACGTCGGTTACTCGGTCGAGGAGATGTCCAACGTCGGCGAGCGGTTGCTCCGCGACATCGGCCTCACGACCGGCTTCGCGCGGGTCGTGATCTTCCTCGGCCACGGCTCGAACAGCCTGAACAACCCCCACAACTCGGCCTACAACTGCGGTGCCTGCGGTGGCTCGGCCGGCGGCCCGAACGCCCGCGCTCTTGCGGTGATCCTCAACGACTCCAGGATTCGCGAACGCCTCGCAGGCCGTGGTCTGGTCATCCCGTCCGAGACGGTTGTCGTCGGGGGCTATCACAATACGTGCAACGACTCAGTGACGTTCCACGACCTCGACCTCATCCCCGAGACCCACCGCGACGAGTTCAAAGAGGCGCGTCGGCTGATCGACGCGACCTGCGAGCGGAACGCGCACGAGCGTTGCCGGCGGTTCATGTCAGCCCCACTAACAATCACCTATGCGGCGGCGAAGAGTCACGTCGAGGAACGCTCAGAAGACCTCTCGCAGACCCGCCCCGAACTCGGGCACGCGACCAACGCCATCACGATCGTCGGCCGACGCCAGTGGACGCGCGGGCTCTTCCTTGACCGTCGCGCCTTCCTCACCTCGTATGACCCAACGGCCGACGACGCCGAGAATTCCATTCTGACCCGAATTCTCCAGGCTGTCTTCCCCGTCTGCTCGGGGATCAACCTCGAATACTATTTCTCACACGTCGACAACGTCGGCTTCGGCGCGGGGACCAAGCTGCCGCACAACCTCGCCGCGCTGGTCGGCGTGATGGACGGCGCGGCGAGCGACCTCCGCACCGGCCTGCCCTGGCAGATGGTCGAGATCCACGAGCCAGTACGGTCGGTCTTCATCATCGAGACGACGCCTGAGGCGATGACCCGGATCATCGAGCGAAACGCAGGGATCGGCCAGATCTGCCGCAATAGCTGGGTATTGCTTCAGGTGATCGACCCCGTGACCCACCAGATCAGCGTCTATCGAGACGGCGAGTTCCGCCCCTATCGGCCCCAGGCAGGCCTCCTGCCCAAGGCGGCCTCGTCGGTCGACTGGTATCGCGGCTGGCGCGACCACCTTGAATTCGCCGAGATCGAAGGCCAAGAGCCGGCGTCGACACCCGAGCGAGACACGAACCATGCTCGATAGCGATCAAGTCCTGAAGTTCCTGGGGGTCGTGGTTGTCGCCAGCCCGTGCCTCCTGATCCTCGCGCTCGGCCTCTGGCGCGGGAAGCTCCCAGATCGTGATCGAAGCGCCCACGCGCCGGAGCTTGCGGCCTCGACGCTTCAAGAGCGCGAGGAGCCTCGCGAGCTGACGTCCGGATTCC
>JANXSY010000001.1 GCA_025356435.1 Isosphaeraceae bacterium
TCGAGACGGCACTGACAACTGGTTCGAGTTCTGCGGCGTCACATCAAGACGCCATGGCGCGGGCTATCCCCACGAGGTCCTTAACCGAGACCCCGCCCACCCGATCATGAAAGACTTCGGCCCCGCCTGGGCCAACCCCGCCGGTGAACTCTACTGGATCGAGAAAGTCTGGCCGACCGCCCACCCCCTTGGCGCTTCCAAGAACAGAGAGAAGGGCAACGACGAGGTCTGCATCTGGACCAACCAGTACGGCAAGGCCCGCGTCTTCGGCACCACCCTCGGCCACCACAACGAAACCGTCGGCCATAAAGTCTATCTCGATATGCTCACGCGTGGCGTTCTCTGGGCCGCAGACAAGCTCGAACCGCGCTACCTCAAAACCGCCGGCCTCAGCGGCCCGAACCTCGTCCCCGTCAACCTCGCGAAGGGCCGCCCCGCCCTCGCTTCGAGCGAGCAGACCAGCAACGGCAACCTCATCGCCAACGCCTTCGACGGCAACCCCAGCACCCGTTGGTGCGCATCGAGCGACGCCAGGAACGAATGGCTTCAGGTTGACCTCGGTAAGCCTACCAAGGTCAACGCCGCCCGGCTTGACTGGGAGACGTCCGCACCCTATCGCTTCAAGCTCGAAGGCTCGCCCAACGGACGCACCTGGACGACCCTGAGCGACGGTTCGAACAACGAGAAACCCAGCCCGAACAGCCTCACGTTCGGGCCGAGCCAGCCGCGATACGTCCGCGTCACCTTCCTCGGCGGCAGCGGCTGGGGCAGTCTCAACGAGTTCGAGCTTTACGGTGACAAGACAGAGACCATCGACCCCAAAGCCGCCGCCGTCAAGCGAGACGCATCGTACTTGACCGGCGTGACGATTCCAGCAGGTTATGAAGCGACCGTCTTCGCCGCCCCCCCCGCGATCAACTACCCCGTCTTCGTCTCCGCCGCGCCGAATGGAGACCTCTACGTCTCCGCCGACCGCAACGGCTCGCTCGACCGCGAGACATATCGCGGCACGGTCTATCGCCTCCGCGACATCGATGGCGACGGCCGCGCTGATGAGGTCAAGCGGTTCGTCCCCGATGTCGACGCGCCTCGCGGCCTCGTCTTCGACCGCGACCGCGTCTATCTCATGCACCCGCCCCACCTCAGCGCCTTCATCGACAAAGACGGCGACGGCATCGCCGACGAGCAGAAGGTCCTCGTCAAAAACATCGCCTTCGGCTTCAAAGATCGATCCGCTGACCACACCTCAAACGGCGTGACGCTCGGCATCGACGGCTGGCTCTATCTCGCGATCGGCGACTTCGGCTTCCTCCAGGCTGAGGGCACCGACGGCCGCAAACTTCAACTTCGAGGCGGCGGGGTCGTCCGCGTTCGACCCGACGGCACCGGCCTCGAACTCTATGCGCGCGGCACGAGAAACATCCTCGAAGCGTCGGTAGACCCTCTCCTGAACACATTCGCACGCGACAACACCAACGACGGCGGCGGCTGGGATATCCGGCTCCACCACTTCACCGGCATGGAAAACCACGGCTATCCCCGCCTCTTCAAAAACTTCACCGACGAGACCATTGCCCCCCTCGCTGACTACGGCGGCGGATCAGGCTGCGGCGGCCTCTACCTCAGCGAGCCCGGATTCCCCAACGGAGACGGAGACGCCCTCTATACCGCCGACTGGGGCCGTGACCGTATCTTTCGCCACAAGATGACGCCCAAAGGCGCGACCTTTACCGCCGATCAGGCAGAGTTTTTGACTGTCCCCCGCGTCACCGATCTTGATGTTGACGCCAATGGACATCTCTACGTCTCAAGCTGGAAGGGCGCGACGTTCACATTCACCGGTGAAGACGTCGGCTTCCTCCTCCGCGTCACCCCAAAGGGTTATAAGGCCGAGCCTCTGCCCGACTTCACCAAGCTCGACAACGCCGCCTTGGTGAAGGCCCTCGAATCCCCGAGCGATCGCCGACGCCTCGCCGCCCAGCGTGAGCTGCTCTCGCGACGGTTCGACGACCGGACCTCCGACGCCGTGCTTGCCCTCGCCGCCGACGGCCACAAGCCACTGCCAAGCCGCGTGGCCGCCCTCTTCACGCTCAAGCAGGCCCTCGGCCTCCGATCAACCGCGCCGATCGTTCAGCTCATCTCCGACCCGTCGATCCGCGAATTCGCCCTGCGGGCGCTCACCGATCGTATCGACGAATTGAAAGACGTTTCCGACTCTTCCATGGTCGCCGTGCTGGCTGACGCCGACCCCCGTATTCGTCGCCAGGCCGCCGTCAGCCTCGCCCGACTCGGCAAGGTCGAACGTTGCGAGACGCTTGCGGGATTGCTCGGAGACTCCGACCTCACCGTCGCGCACACCGCCGTTGAAGCCCTGATCGCGCTCAAAGCCGCCGATGCGTGCTTCGCCGTCGTTGACCGCCCCGACGCCGCGCCGCAGGCCCGAACCGGGGCGCTCCGCGTGCTCCAATCGTTGCACGATCCCAAAGTCGCCGACAGTTTGATCCGTCGATTGGAAACCGAGACTCATCCTGTCCGTCGGCTCGGCCTCATCGCCGCGCTCGCTCGGCTCGACCACCGCGAGGGCTTCTGGCGGGGCGATAGCTGGGGCACCCGGCCCGACACCTCTGGCCCCTATTATCAGCCCGAGGCCTGGGACGCTTCGCCCCGGATCGAGGCGGCCTTGAAACGGGCACTTGAGTCGTCGAGCGGCGACGAATTTGCCGCGATCCTCCGCGAGCTTGATCGCAACAAGGTTCAATCCAAGAGCCAGACCGAGGCGATCCTCGCCCGTGCCACGCACGACCAGTCGATGGTCAAGGCGGCCGTCGAACACCTGACGCGGACCCGCGACATTCCCTCGTCGGCCGTCCCCTTCCTCGCCAGCGCCGCAGCCCCGGCGAAGGGTCGCCCGCTTGGCCTCCGGTCGGACGCGACGATCGCGCTTATCAACATGGATAGCGAAGAATCCGCCCGCGCGGCGATCGCGGCGCTCGTCGACTTCGGTCGTTCGGGCCGGGTTGATCCCGAGGTCGCTCGGGCGCGTGCCGCTTTCTTCGGCTCGACCAAACTCGGGTCGCATCGCCGCCTCTTCGAGACCCTCGCCACCAACGGCAGCAACCCCGCCTCCGAGTGGGCCATTGCCGCGCTCCTCGTCGTCTCGGCAGAGAAGAAAGGTTCGGCCGAGTCGCGGACCCAGGCCACCCGCGCGATCGAAGCCGCCTGGTCTGACCCCTCCCGTCGCGCCCAGGTTCTCCGCGCCATCGCCCTCGCCGGCCACCAGCCCTCGGCCGTTCGCGTGCTCGCCGCGCTCAATGACCCCAACGAGTCCATCGCCTCCGCCGCCCGCGATGCCGCTCGCGAATTGAAGCTCGACCCGACCGCCGACACCGTTCGCCCGACCGGACCGAAGATCGAGTCACTTGCGGTCGACAGGGTTCTCGCCCAGGTCGTGAAGGCCAAGGGCGATATCGCCTCAGGCGAACGCTTGTTCACACGTCTGAGCTGCGTCAACTGCCACACCGTCCGCCAGTCCGACCCGCCGAAGGGCCCATATCTCGGCACGATCGCGACGACCTACAAGCGTCGAGAGCTGGCTGAGGCAATCCTTCAGCCGAGCAAGACGATCGCGCAAGGCTTCGCCACCAACGTCTTCGCGCTCGAAGACGGCCGGACCCTCACCGGCTTCGTCACCAAGGAAGCCGCCGACCTCGTCACCATCCGCGACGTCGACGGCAAGGAGTCACAGATCCCCACCTCGAACATCGTCGAGCGCGCCAAGTCGAACGTCTCGGTGATGCCCGATGGTGTCATCAAGGCCATCACCGTCGGCGAATTCGCCTCGCTGCTCGACTACCTGGAGTCACTCTCGAAGCCGAAGTGAGACCACTAAAACCAACATCCAATCCCCTCCTCTCTGTGTAGAGGAGGGTTAGAGTGGGGGGCGGGTCGGATCGCGGGTTGTAAAATGATCAATCTTGAGAGCTTCTGATCCATGACCCTCGACCCGATCCGACTCCTCCGGCCTCAACGCACCATCGAGGGGATCTCCGCGATCTTGCTCCCCTTCCTCGACGAGGTCGGCACCGTCGACTGGCATGGCTTCCGAAGCCATGTCGCGCGCACGGCCGAGGCTGGGCTGGTTCCGGCGGTGAATATGGACACCGGTTACGTCAACCTGCTCGATGATCCGACCCGTGAGCGTGTGCTCGATGAGACCCGCGGCACGCTGGGCAGCGGTCGGTTCGTCGCCGGTGCGTTCGTCGGCGATCGGCCGGGGTCGGCCTTTGATCGCGATGGGTATGCGCGTCAGATTGAGTCGATCGAGTTGCGGGGCGGGACGCCGGTGGTCTTCCAGTCGTATGGACTGATCGAGCAGGATGACGCGGCAATCATCGCGTCGTATCGAGAAATCGGCCGGATCACAGGTCGTTTTATCGCCTTCGAACTCGGTTCGATGTTCGCGCCGTTCGGTCGGATCTACCCGATCGACGTCTATCGCGAGTTGATGAACATCCCCGAGTGCATCGGGGCCAAGCATTCCTCACTCCGCCGCGAGGATGAGTGGCTCCGCCTGATCCTTCGCGACGAGGTTCGGCCCGACTTCCGCGTCTACACCGGGAATGACCTGGCGATTGATATGGTGATGTATGGCAGTGATTACCTCCTCGGCCTGAGCACCTTCGCTCCTGACCTCTTCGCCCGCCGAGACGCCCTCTGGGCCTCGGGCGATGCGGGGTTTTATGAACTGAACGACACGCTCCAATATCTCGGCGCGTTCGTGTTTCGCCCGCCAGTTCCCGCCTACAAGCACTCGGCCGCGATGTTCCTCAAGCTGCGCGGATGGATTGGCCTTGATGCGACCCACCCGGCCAACCTGACACGGCCGGACTCCGACCGAGAGGTCTTGCGCGCGATCCTCAACCGTCTCCCAACGGACATTCGGGGCTGATGCCGATGGAAATTCGCCGCATCGCCGGCCTCAAGACGGCGGACGACTTTCGCGACGCCCTCGACCGCGCGGGGGTCGATCTCGACTTTGACGAAGTGGTCGAGTCTGGACCCGACGCCCCGCTCGCCCGCCCGATCACCTGGCGCGGGGGGACGGTCGGCAATCGGTTCGCGATCCTGCCGATGGAGGGCTGGGACGGCACGTCCGAGGGCAAGCCGTCTGACCTCACCCACCGCCGATGGGCGAACTTCGGCCGATCGGGCGCGAAGCTAATCTGGGGCGGTGAGGCGGTCGCCGTCCGGCGAGACGGCCTCGATAACCCTGATCAACTTATCATCAACGATGCAAACCTCGGCGCGATTGCTGAGCTGCGGCAGACGCTCGTCACCGCGCACCTCGAGCGGTTCGGCCGCGCTGATGATCTGTTGATCGGCCTCCAGCTCACCCATTCGGGCCGGTACTCGCGTCCTCTTGACAAGCGTCGGCTCGAACCGCAAATCCTCTACGCCCACCCCCTGCTCGACCGTCGCCTTCGCCCCGACGAACCGGCGCATCTGCTGACCGATCTGGAGATTGCGGGCCTCGTCGAAGACTTCGTCAGGGCGGCGAAACAGTCGCAAGACGCTGGTTTTGCGTTCGTCGATATCAAGCATTGTCACGGCTATCTCGGTCATGAATTCCTCTCCGCCGTTGATCGACCGGGGCCTTATGGCGGGTCACTGGAGAATCGAACGCGGTTCCTTCGTGAGATCGTCGCGGGTATCCACTCTGAAGCCCCCGGGCTCGAGATCGGCGTTCGCCTCAGCCTCTTCGACATGGTCCCCTTCGCCGCCGGTCCCGACGGCCGTGGTCAGCCCGTGCCGATCGACGGCCTCGCTTATCCCTATGCGTTTGGCTCTGATCCCAAGAATGGCCTTGATCTCGATCTCACCGAGCCGTCGGCCTTTCTGACCATGCTCGAAGCGCTCGGGATTCGCTGGCTCTGCACCTCGGCCGGAACGCCCTATTACAACCCGCACCTGCTGCGCCCCGCCGCGTTTCCTCCCTCTGATGGCTATCTGCCGCCCGAAGATCCGCTGGTCGGCGTCGCCCGGCAAATTCATGCGACGCGCAGTCTCAAGGCCCTCCATCCGGGCTTGATCTCTATCGGATCGGGATATTCCTACTTGCAGGAATGGTTGCCGAACGTCGCGCAGTGCGCGGTGCGTTTGGGGCATGTTGACTTCATCGGGATCGGCCGGATGGTGCTCTCGTATCCCGAGTTTCCCTCTGACGTTCTCGAAGGCCGTCCTCTCGCCCGCAAACGGCTCTGCCGGACCTTTAGCGACTGCACCACCGGCCCGCGCAACGGTATGATCTCAGGATGCTTCCCGCTCGACCCCTTCTACAAAGCTCGCCCTGAGCGCGAGGCGATCGCCGCGATCCGGCGAGACACATCCCACAACTCTTGAAAGAGGACTCAATGATTCTGATCCAGATCGCATTGTTCGTCTGTCTTGGCCCGGCTGCGCCGAAGATGGCCGTTGAGGCCGACCTCTCGACGCTCGGGCCGCCGCCGGGTCTGGTGGCGAACGTGATCGCGCGGTATGAGGCGGATCGCGGCAGCGTCACAAGGTCGGCACCCCCGGTCGGTGCGCCTGAGCGCGATGAATTGATGACGCGGTTCGATCAGTCCTGGTTGAAGTCGATCGGATCACTCGATTTCGACGCGATGGATGTTGACGATCGGATTGACTATCTCCTGCTCAAGAACCGGCTTGAGTCTGCCCTCCGTCGGCTGGCGATCGACGCCCGGAAGCGTGCGGAAGTCGCCCCGTTTGTGCCGTTCGCCCCGATCATCTATGAGCTTGAGGCCGAGCATCGCCGGATGGAACGGTCCGACGGCCGCAAGACTGCCGATGCGATCAACGCCCTCTCAACGCAGGTTGAGGCGGCGCGGAAGAGGGTCGAGGCCGGTCTCTCGACCGGCGCGCCGAGGCCGAGCAAGGCCGTCGCCTACCGCGCGGCGAGGACCGTGAATGAACTGCGAAAGACCTTGCGTGACTATCGAACCGATATCAGCGGTTATGATCCACTCTTCACCTGGTGGACGGCCGAGCCGATCAAGACGGCCGACAAGACGCTTGAGGTTTACGAGATCTGCTTGCGTGAAAAGGTAGTCGGTCTCAAGGCCGACGACAAGACGACGATCGTCGGCGACCCGATCGGCCCTGAGGCGCTGGCGGAAGACCTCAAAGCGGCGATGATCCCCTATACGCCTGACGAATTGATCAAGATCGCCGAGGTCGAATTCGCCTGGTGCGACGCCGAGATGCTTCGCGCCTCGCGTGAACTGGGGTTCGGCGACGACTGGAAGAAGGCCCTTGAGCAGGTGAAGACCCGGCACGTCGGACCTGGTGAGCAGCCCGCGATGATCCGCGACCTGGCGCTTGAGTCGACTCGGTTCGTCGAGGAGAACAATCTCATCACGATCCCCGCGCTGGCGAAAGACTCTTGGCGGATGGAGATGATGACCCCCGATCGGCAGCTTGTAAACCCGTTCTTCACCGGCGGCGAGGTCATCAGCGTGTCGTTCCCCACGAGCGAGATGACGCACGAACAGAAGTTGATGTCAATGCGCGGCAATAATCGGCACTTTTCAAGGGCGACGGTCCATCACGAGCTGATTCCCGGGCACCATCTTCAAGGCTTCATGACCGAGCGCTATCGCCCCTATCGCCAGTCGTTCGGCTCGCCGTTCTGGCTCGAAGGCTGGGCGCTCTACTGGGAGATGACGCTCTGGGATAAGGGGTTTCCGAAGACCGCCGAGGATCGTGTCGGCTTCCTGTTCTGGCGGATGCACCGGTGCGCCCGGATCATCTTTTCGTTGAAGTTTCATCTCGAAAAGATGACGCCCCAAGAGTGCATCGACTTCCTCGTCGACCGCGTTGGCCACGAGCGCGAGAACGCCACGGCCGAGGTCCGCCGCTCATTTAACGGTGACTATGGCCCGCTCTATCAGGTCGCTTATATGCTCGGCGCGATCCAGTTCCGCGCTCTGCATAAAGAGCTTGTGGAGACCAAGATCATGACCGATCGCGGGTTTCACGACGCGATCTTGCGTGAGAATGCGATCCCAATTGAACTCGTCCGCGCGATCCTGATGAAGCAGAAGTTGCCGAAGGATTTTGCGACGAAGTGGAAGTTCGCGGGGGAGAATCCGGGTCAGAAGTGAACGACCGGACTACTCTTGTTCCCTCCCCCACGCAAGGGGGGAGGGGACCAGAGAGAATTCACCCGATGAGACGCCTCCCCCAACGGATGAGGGAGGCGACCCGATCAGGATCTCAATAAACCTCGCCAGCGCGGACGGCGTGTCCGCCGGTGCCGCCGGCACCTCGGGCGTGGGGGGCGTAGCGGGCGGGCCAGCCTTCGGCGGTGCGGATGTTGGCGAAGTCGTCGTGGCTCATGCCGTATTTCGCGAACCAGGGGCTGCCGTGGGTCAGGACGACCTCACCGACTTCGCTGACGCGCTGGATACCGGTCGTGGCGGCGAACTTGGTGCGGGCTTCGGCACCGTCCTGGAGGAAATATTCCTTCCAGAAGGCGCGGCCGCCGAGGACGCCGGAGCAGCCGCACTCCATCGCCATCTTGACCTGTTTGAGATAGTCGGGGTAATCGACGCCCGCCGAGAGCAGCACCCAGGGGCGCTCGCTCGCCGCGCTCAGGGCGTGGAGGTTGTCGATCAACTGCGCGTCAGACTCGTGACCGAGGGTACCGGGGAACTCCGCCTTGTAGACGTCGCAATAGCGGCTGATCTGGCGGGCGCTCTCGATCACGGTCTCGGCCTTGCGGTCGAAATAGGCCTTGTCGGTCTTCTTCTCCGCGCCGTAGGGGAAGGCGACGGGTTCGAGCAGGAAGAGGATGTCGAACCGCTTGCAATCGCTGTAGACCTGCTCGATCAGGGCGAACTGGTGCTCGGCGGAGATCGGCTCGCCGGGCTCGAACGGGGCGAGCAGCTTGACGGCGTCGGCCCCCATGAGCTTGATCTTCTCGACCGACCAGCCCGGCTCGTATTCGCCCATCGGCCCGCCGGCAGAGTTCTTCGGGCTGCCCGACTTCTCAACGCGGACGAGCATCCCCTTCTCAGGCGGGCAAGAGCCCGTCATGATCCCTGGCATCGCGCCGTAATAGGCGTCGATCAGCACACCGGAGGCGGCGGGGGCCATCTGCCGCATCATGTCGAGCTTGGCCTCGACAATTTCCTCATAGGTCGGCTCGCGGTCGATACCCTTGGTTTTGAGGGCCTTGTTGGCCATCTCGATCATCGAGCTGTTCTGGTCGAGGGCCAGCATCGTCAGCGTGCCGTTAGGGTTGCTGATCCGTTGCAGCCCCCGGAGCTTGCCGGGCGTGAATCCCTTGCCGAGCAGTACGGTGGCACCCAGCTTGCGTGTGTTGGAAGTTTCCGAGGCGGCCATGAGCAGAGGACTCCTGCGTCGTTCGAGCCAAGTCGAGTCGATCGGATGAAAGCGGTCATCTCGCCGATCGCAGAGACGCCCCGCGCGCGTACAATGGGCGCTCCGTCGTGACGAGCACGACTATAGGCGATCGGAACCGGTGATTCAAGCGCCTACGCGACCTGGACGATCGCCTATTTCGCCCCGCCCGCCTTCGGCGTCAGCTTTGCCTTGAGAAGTTCCTGGAAGTCGGGCCGGTCGCGGAGGGCCTTGAGGTCGGTATCCTCGGCCGCATGTTTCCAATCCGCGTAGCCCGCGACATCGGCGCGACGGAGGGCATTCATCGCATCCTCCGCCCGAGATTTCGCCATATTCGCGTCCGTCGTCGCCGCAGAATTGAGAGCCTGTGCGCAAGCGATGTTGTAGTGGCACCCGGCTAGGTTGATTCGATATTCACTGATCGATGGGTTCTCTCGCGCCAGCCGCTCGCGGATCTCCAGCGCCCGGCCGAACGACTTCAATGCCAGGTCATTCTGGCCGGTGCCGCTCTGCAAGATGCCGATGTTGTTGTGGCTGTCCGCGAGGTGGTTCTGGTAGTCGGTGACGGCGGGATTCTCGCGTGCCAGCCGCTCCTGGATCTCCAGCGCCCGGCCGTACGACTTCAATGCCAGGTCATTCTGGCCGGTGCCGCTCTGCAAGTTGCCGATGTTGTTGTGGCTGGCCGCGAGGCGGTTCTGGTAGTCGGTGACGGCGGGGTTCTCGCGTGCCAGCCGCTCATAGATCTCCATCGCCCGGCCGTGCGACTTCAATGCCAGGTCATTCTGGCCGGTGCCGCTCTGCAAGATGCCGATGTTGTTGTGGCTGTCCGCGAGGCGGTTCTGGTAGTCGGTGACGGCGGGATTCTCGCGTGCCAGCCGCTCGCGGATCGTCAACGATTCCTCGAAGGCCGTCAGGGCATCTTCCTGATCGCCGATCTCCACCGTAGTGTTGCCGAGCGAGAAGCAGACGGCGGCAAGCCGAGCCAGCGATTCGGGGCGGGTGTCGCCGTCGGCCTGGAGGAGCTGGCGGAGGTTCCTGGAGAACTGGAGCGGTTCCTTGAGTAGGGTGTCACGGAGCGGCTTGAAGCGGGGATCGCCGAGTTGGGGGTTGTCGATCACCGCCTTCTGAAACTTCTCGATCGCATCGACGGCCATCGCCTCGCGAGCTTCAGCCCGCTTGCGGTCGCGGTCGGCGGCTTCGGTCGCTTCCTTCTGCTTGCCGAGCGCAGTCTGTTCGGCGGTCAGGGCCTTGTGGACGAGGACGTAGGAGAGGGTCGAGACGACGCTGATGACGAGCAACGCCGCAGCCGCCGAGAGCGTCGCCGACTTGTGACGGCGGGTCCAGCGTGCCATTCGGGCCGTCAAGGTCTCGGGGTGCGCCGAGACGGGCTCGTCGGCGAGCCAGTGTTCGAGGTCCGTGGCCAGGGCTCGGGGCGTCGGGTAGCGGTCGGCCGGGGAGAGGGCCATCGCCTTCAGGCAGATCGCTTCGAGCGGTTTCGGGACCGACGGGTCGACGGCGCGCGGGGGCGGGAAGTCTCCTCGACTGACCCGGCTGAGGATGGGGCCGAGGTCGTTGGACCCGCGCTCGTCGTCGGTGATGGCGAACGGCGGCTTGCCGGTGAGGAGGTCGTAGAGCGTGGCACCGAGGCTGTAGATGTCGGTCGTCGGTCCGAGTCCATCGATCTCGCCGACCGCCTGTTCGGGGCTCATAAAGGCCGGGGTGCCGATCGCCTGGCCTTGCATCGTCTCGGACGAACCGCTGCCCGAAGCGGGGATCAAGGGGCGGCTGCCGTCGAGCGCGGGAGGCTCGGATTGGCCGGCGGCCTTGGCGAGGCCCCAGTCGACGACGAGGGTCTCGCCGAAGTCTCCGACCATGATGTTGTCGGGCTTGAGGTCGCGATGGAGGACGCTCCGGCTGTGGGCGTAGGCGACAGCGTTGCAGACGTCGAGAAATCGTCGCAAGAGCTTCCGGAACGCCAGGACGCGGTCGCCGGGCGCGGCCTTGGCGGACTCGGCATGGAACCGCGCGATCGATTTGGAGAGGGTCTCGCCCTCAATGAAACGCATCGCGTAATAGGGGCGGCCGGTCGGGTCGTGGCCCAGGCTGTAAACGGGGACGATGCCCGGATGTTCGAGCCCGCCGGTGATCTCGGCCTCGACGAGGAATCGCATGCGGCTATCGGGGCGGTCGGCGTGGTGGTCCTGGATCTGCTTGAGCGCGACCTCGCGGTTCAGCTCGTTGTCAAGGGCGACGGAGACCTCGCCCAGCCCTCCTTTGGCGTGCGGTCGAAGGTGGCGGAACCGCGCGGCGGGCGCGGCCGAGAGTTCGTTAGGGGTGGGCGGACGAGTCGCGAAGGGGTCGAGACGCGCCTTGCCGATATGTCCGAGGCTGACATTCAAGTCGCTGTCGGCCACCTGCCTTAAAGAGGCGATCGCCGGCGCGACGGGCGTGAGCGCCGCGAGGCTCTTCTCGGCCGATCCGTGGCGTTCGAGATGCTCCAGGAGCAGCCCTTCGAGCCGCTCGCATTGCGTCTCGGTGACGGCCCCCTGATCGCGGAGGATCTGCTCGATCGACCGAGATTTGTCGCGAGTCCAGGCGCGGAACGCCTTGAGGAGGTCGTCCTCGCCGATGATGTTATTTTGCAACGCCAGGAGGCCGAACAGGAGGTTGCGGTCGTGGTCGGGCATCGACGCCTCGTCGGGGGGGCAATAGTTGCGAAGAACTTGATGGTGTTGGCGTCAACAAGGGCACTAGCGCTGGGCAAGACGTTCGATGCTCGGCCAACGCGTGTTCGAGTCGCGTCGTCATGGTGGGATCTCCGCTCCACCGCAATTCTACAGGCACATTGACCTATCGACGAGTAGGACGACACGTTTCTGCGAGTGGTCAAAACCGACCCTTTGAGTCTCCCCGATCCAACGTCTTTGGAGGCGCGCTCACTCGGGGTCGAATCTCGCTCGAAATCTTCTGGATGCCTTGGGCTGACAACACCGAGTGGAACCTGATCGGCCCACGATTCCCGTTTGACGACGCGGCGGGACGGCCGGGCATCGCCAGGGCTTGGACGTTCTTACGTCGCTTCATCAAATATGATCTAATACCTTTCGCACAATTTAGAAGTCACGTTTCGAGATATGACGTAAGCCTTAATAGGTTGATCTAGACGCATCCCCCCCACGCCCGCTCGAGGTCGATTCCTATGTTAAGCAAGTCCATGAGGCGACCGGTTTTCCTCGTCGTCGTATTTCTGCTGGCATTTATTGTGCGAGTCGGGGCCGTCGTGGTCCTGAGAGATTTTCGGGAAGGGCCCTCGACTCGCCATGGCGCTGACGGAGTTGAGTACAGTGCCCTTGCGGAACACATGGTTCAGGGCCAAGGCTATGCCTTAAAACCGGGCGAGCCGACCGCGTTCCGCCCGCCGGGGTTTCCCTTTTTTTTGGCGGCGATTTACGCCGTTCTTGGACGTAATTATGTGGTCGTCCATCTCGCGTTATGCATGATCGGGGCGACGGGCTGTCTGCTCACTTATTTGCTTGCGAGCGAACTGTTGAGTGAACGGGGCGCAAGAATTGCCGCCCTCCTTTCGGTGGTTTATGTCCCCGATGTTTATTTATCCACGTTATTTTATTCCGAAAGTTTGGCGATCTTTGGGCTCGCTGCCGGTATCTGGCTCTTTGTCCGCCACCTTAGGACTGGAGGGCTGGGAACTCTGGCCGGATCGGGTCTCATTCTTGGCTTTACGACGCTGATTCGCCCGTTCGCGCTACTCTTGTTGCCCATCCAACTTGCGGTTCTCATCTGGCACCAGGTTCGGCTCGGTCGGTTTCGTCCCGTGACTGCGGCGGTCTTCATGGCCTCGTTCCTCATGGTCATCCTCCCGTGGACGGGGCGGAATTATCAGGTGTTCGGCCGGTTCGTCTTGATCTCGACTAACGGCGGGTCTACCTTTTATGGAGGCAATAATGATCGCGTGCTGAACGAACGCGACATTCTGGGTGCCTGGATTTCCACCACGGGACTGCCGGGCAGAGCGCTCATCGACTCCGCGGCCGACGAGGTTATCTGCGAGAAGCTGCAATGGCGTCTTGGCTGGGAGTGGGTCCGCAATCATCTCGCCGAGATACCGCGGCTGTCTGCTTACAAACTGATCCGATTCTGGTTGCCGAATATTGAGTCACCAAACAAAATCTATACGATTGTTCAGATGTTGGGATATTCTCCGTACCTGGTCTTATTCATGATCGGGTTCGTTCTCTGCTTGAGAGATCGGAGCTACTGGACCCCGTCGTGGATGGTCCTGCACGCAACCGTGTTCGCCACGGTCTTGACGGCACTCATCTTCTGGGGAAGCCCAAGGTTTCGCGATTCGATCGCCTCGCTCTTGATGGTCTATGCGAGCCTGGGCCTGAGCGTCTTCGATCCACGGATTCGTGAGAAGACCCCGACCAGTGCTAAGAGTGAGAAAACCTTGTGTGTTGATATTGCAGAAGTGTTGACGTATAGATTATAAACGCGCATCGTGACCCAGGGTAAGTCAACTCCTGAATCCGTCGTTTGGCGACGCGATAAAACAAGGCGGGGCATCGGGAGAACTCAGATTGCGACACGCCATAAAACACGCACACCACAATGGATTGGTCTGCGAGAGCCTCTCTCCGTTCGAGACAGGTGTCCAGAAATTGTCTAAACATGTAGACTTGGGCGACGACCGAACCCATTCTCACAGGAGATTTCCTATGCGCGGTTTGTTGACGATCCCCGCACTGATGGTTGCCCTCGCGATGGTCGGTTGTGGCGAAGACGCGGCGAAGGATGTGCCCAAGGCGAACGTCCAGGCCGCGAAGCCGATCCCCGCTGACGCCTCCAATCCGGCCGGAGCCTCGACCGACGCCAAGGACATAGTCCCCGCCCCCGCTGTCGGTGTGCTGGCGATCTTGCCCGAAACGTCGAAGATTGAGTTCATCGGCTCGAAGAAGATCGGCGGCTCGCACACTGGCGGGTTCAAGACCTTCAACGGCACTGTAGACCTTGTTTCCGGCAAGGCCGAGGTCAAAGGGATGGCGGTCGACATCGACACGAAGTCGATCTTCGCCGACGACGACAAGCTGACTGGCCACCTCAAGAATAAAGACTTCTTTGAAGTCGACACCTATCCCACCGCCAAGTTTGTCACGACCGAGATCAAGTCGGGCGGCGACAAGGGGGCGACCCACACGCTTGTCGGCAACCTCACACTCCACGGCGTCACCAAGTCGATCACCATCCCCGCGACGGTGAAGGTTGACGGCACCACGATGAGCCTCAAGAGCGAGTTCGCCCTCAACAAGAATGACTTCGGCATGACCTTCGGCGGTCCCGGCAACGTGATCCGCGCAGAGGTTGTCATCAAACTTGACGTCAAGGCCGCAAAGAAGGGCTGACCTCGTTCGCCACGCTTCGACTCGGGCCGAGATGGCTTAATCGAGATAGTACAGGAAGTGCGAACCATCTTCCTCGGAGATCTCGAGCCACTCGGGATCAGGTAATTGGGCCACCGGCGTGGGGCAGTCGTCCACGATCGTCCCGACGAAGTTCGCAGAACGGCCCACCAACTCCTCGACTTTGGCTCGAAGTTTCAAACCAGGTTGCCTCCTTCAGGGTGTAATCGGTAGGTGCAAGTTCTCAAGTGACGCAGATCCGCTTGGGTTGGGAACCTCGAAGTATACGTGCGAGCCGATGTTGCGATGCGTTGGAAGAAGATCGCTGGTTGTCATCCGGAACTGCCGAAGTCCGTCCGCCGATTGAAAGACGCCAGGATCGATCTCCGTGTAACCTGTGTCCAACCACCTCTGAGCCGCACCAAGAGGAATGTCAGGATTTATCGGACCATCGCTATCGATATCCCCCCACCCTCGGGGTGGAGTGGTGGTTGGCGGAACGGACACGGTTTGAGTTGTAGGAGTTTGAGTTGTCGGAACACCCCGCGAAGCCGGCAATGGAAGCAAAGGAAACTCTCTACCCTTGGAGCGGTTTGGAAAGCGCTCCAGTTATCCAATGCTAGCCAGAGCGCCGTCTCGACAACTATCGCCGGGGAAGACTCGCCCCTCGCGGTCGACAAACGGGAAATCCCAGGGGGCGAGGCACTGCCGGGTCCGCGCGGCTGAGAATCTCGGCTCCTCGGAGGTCGCCGGGGCCGCAACCTCAGTGCCTTCGTTCGACGATTCGAGGTGGATGCCCAACTCAGCACATCGTCTGCGGATCTCGCGTACCGACTCCAACCCGGCCGAATTCCGCCGGAGGTCGTCGTCAGCCAGGATCGAGGTCCGATCGTGCAAACCCTGAAGGTGATATGTTCGGATGCCAATCGATCGGAGAAGGTCGGGCATCGCGACCGACGAGACCGTCAACGCGACCCGGTCTGAGAGCCCGTCAATGAGGGTCTGGAGCCCGAGCAATGCCTTTTTGAGACTGCCACCCAGGATCGTTCGATAAATCTCCGGGTCGGGCGAGTCGATCGAGATATAGACATGATAAAGATACGTCAGCCCCGCGATCCGTGCGACGAGCGTCGGCCGCATCCCGATCGCGTTTGTCGTGAAGCTGGTTCAGATCCCGAGGGCGTCCAACTCCTCCAGGAGCGCTGGAAATTTGGCGTTGGTGGCATTCTCGCCGAACCCGGTCAGGTTGACCCGACCCACCTCGCGGGCCGCCTTGACGACCTGCTCCCAAAGCGTCGCCCCGAGCGTGAGCGGGCACATCACGCACTTGAGGTTGCAGTGACTCGTGATCTCAACCTGGAGCACACGTGGGCGCACCGCAAGGACGGTCCCGGCCGTGGCGTTGGCTCGATCGCTCATCAGGTCCCTCGCGTCCCCAAGGCAGCCGCCATCCGCGCCCGGCCGATGGTCCGACGGGAATCCATCATCCTTCATCTCCTCTCGACCGTCCGCCGCGCCCTTCTTGAAATCCATGTCTGCAACAAAGAGAGAGGGGTGAAGATATCACTCTTGAATCTGGAACATCGCCCGAACTGGAGAGCAGATTCGCTCGGGCTTCGTCGAGCGATTTCCTGGAGCCGGTGCGCTGATTCGGATTCGCTTGGACAGGTTTTTGGTGCAAGAATTATCGCTCACTTGTGATTGACTTGTCCCCGACATATTCTAGAAAGAACACTACGGCGGTAGGGCTGAGGCATATGAACCGTGGCTCGCTTATGCGGATTACCACCGGATAGTGATCGGCTACCACGGCACCAAAAGGGAAACAGCCCTCCGGATTATCCAAGAGAAAACAGGACTTCGAGCCTAGCACCAACGACGACGATTGGCTCGGACACGGCGTCTATTTTTGGGAGTATGCACCCCAGCAGGCTTGGCTCTGGGCGAAGCAGCGTCAGAGGACTCAGAAATGGACCGGGGAGGTCGCGGTCCTCGCCTCGATGATTCGTCTAGGCTATCGCTTCGATCTCCTCGATCCCGAGAACGTCAAGGATCTTGGTCGGACTTATCAATCTTACAAACAAACTATCGTTGAGTTGGGCATTCCACTTCCGGCGAACGTAAAGCCGAAGAAAAGGTTAAATTGCGCGGTCTTTGAGTTCGCTTACGCAAATCTTGAAGTCAGCCAGAAGGTTGATACATGCAGGGCGAGCCCAGTTACTCGTCCGGGCCGGGTTGATCAGCCAATCCGAGGTGGACGAGAAACGCGCAGCGAATAAGAAGGACAGTGAGTCAATCGTCACTAAATAGAATGCGGTCGCTTATTGATGGGTTGACTAGAGGTAAGGGCCTCGCTTCGCGCCGATAATTCTCGATCTCTCCGACGATCTCCACCCATTCGCGGTCGAGGCGATCATAGAGGGCTCCGGTCGACTGACCGGGGGATTCGAGGAGGCGACAGGTCTCGGCGAGGGCCTCGGCGCCGATCGTCAAGCAGGTGCCGCGCAGGCGGTGCGCCACCGCATCGAGCGTCTCGAGGTCGCTGACGGCAATTGCCCCGGCAATCCCATCGAGTTCGCCAGGAGTCATGGCCAGGAACGAATCGAGCACCAGGGCGATGGTCGAGAGGTCTCCGCCGCACGACTCAACCAGTGTTGCGACGCGGAAGACGGCCGGGGCCTCGGTCAGCCTCGCCAGCGTCCGAGAGAGAGCCGCGACGCGGATCGGCTTGCTGAGGTAGGCATCAAACCCGGCGGCAAGGCAGCGCTCGCGGTCGCCTGCCATCGCATAAGCGGTCAGGGCGACGACCGGAGTCCGCCTGCCCGCCTTGCCACGCTCGCGTCGTCGAAGCTCGGCAACCGCCTCGAAGCCATCGACCTCGGGCATCTGCACGTCCATGAGCACAAGATCAAATGCGGTCGATTCGAGCGCGACGAGCGCGGCGTGGCCGTCATCGACTGTGGTCGCGCGGTGACCAAACCGTTCGAGCAGATGCAGCGCCACGATCCGGTTGACCGGGTTGTCCTCGGCGAGCAGAATGCGGAGCGACCGAGTCGGTGGGCTGACCTCGTCGTCGTCGTCGTCAGGGTTGGTCGAAAGAGGGATCACCTCTTCGCCCGGGGCGGGGCGGCCGAACGTCGCGGTGAACCGGAATTGGCTGCCCCCCTCGGCGCGGCCTTCGACCGTGATCGCGCCGCCCATCAGGGTGACGAGCTTCGCCGAGATCGCCAGGCCAAGGCCCGTGCCGCCATACCTCCGCGTGGTCGAGCTGTCCGCCTGCTCGAACGGCTCGAAGATCGCCGCGCGACGCCCCTCGGGGACGCCGATGCCGGTGTCAGCGACCGCAATCGCAAGCACGGCAGTCGCGTCGTCTTGGGGACCACGCTCGCCGTCGAGACCGACCGAGACCGACACTTCGCCGGCCTCGGTGAATTTGATCGCATTGCCGACAAGGTTGATGAGCACCTGTCGGAGCCGATGAGGGTCGCCAAGCAAGATGTCTGGGGCCTCAGGCGCGACGACGATCCGCAGTGTCAGGCCCTTGGCGGCGGCGCGTGCGGAGAGGGGGCGGAGGGCGTCGCGAAGGCCGTCGCGAAGGCCGAACGGGGCGCGCTCGAGCTCAAGCTTTCCCGCCTCGCCCTTCGAGAAGTCGAGGATGTCGTTGATCACCGTCAGCAGGCTCTCGGCCGACGACCTGATCGTGGCGACGTATTCGCGCTGCCGGGGGTCGAGCGCGGTGCTTAGCGCCAGGTCGGCCATCCCCATCACACCGCTCATCGGCGTGCGGATCTCGTGGCTCATGTTGGCAAGGAACTCTGCCTTCGCCCTCGCCGCATTGTGGGCGTCGTCGCGGGCGCGGCGGAGGTCGTCCTCGGTCCGCTTCATCTCGGTGATGTCGGTGTGCAGGCTGACCACGCCCCCCTCGGCGGTCGGCGAGTCGCTGACCCGCACCCAGCGGTCGCCGACCCGTCGTTCGTACGTCCCCCGGTCCAATCGGCGGTTCTCGATCAGCTTCGCGTCGGTCTCGGACGGATAGAGTTCGCGCATCCGACGGTTGGAGACGACCGCTCGCCCCTCGGCGTCATACATCACGAGGCCCGAGTCGAGGCCCTCGATCGCGTCGCTGAGCTGCGACCGCGCGAGGGCGAGCTCGACCCGAACCCGACGACGTTCTGTCACGTCTTCACCTGACCCTAGCACCAGCGTGGCACGGCCGTGGGCGTCTCGGTGGAACACCACGTCGCGGCTGCGGAGCCAACGCCACTCGCCACTCACATGCCGGACGCGGTACTCAACCTCGTTCACCTCGCCATCGCTCGCGGCGCGGAGGCGGAGCTGGTGCGCGTCGATCTCGGCCAGGTCGTCAGGGTGGACCAGTTGCCCGACCGCCGCCTCGCCCATCGTGGAGATCTCCTCGTTCGAGAGGCCGAAGATCCGCGAATTCTTTGCATTCGCCCAGACGTTTCTCCGGCGGTTGAGGTCGAAGAGGTAGAGCGAGAGCGGCAGCGCATCGGCCATGCTTTCCATGAACCGATGCGTCTCAATCGCCTGCCGTTCGGCGATCCCGCTCTCTGTCATGTCGTCCAAATCAGCGCTGACGCAAATAGATAACTTGATCTGGCGACGCTCATAGAGGCCGACCGCGATCAGCGAGAACAGCACCAGATTGACCATCGGCGACAGCCAGAAGGGGCCGACGCCCACCAGACCGACCGCAACCGTTGACGCGGCAAAGGCCGCCGCAACGATCGCACCGAGACGTCCAGTCATGTCCGGTCACGCACGCCCGTCGACTCGATCAGACGGGCAACCTCGGCCGCGCGGAGCGGCTTCGAGAGCACAGCATCGAACCCGCTCGACTCCGAGACCACCACCCCCTCGGTCTCGGCCGACACCCCGACCACTCGCGGCCTGTGGTCCAACCCTCGCGTGATCTGAGCCGCCGTCTCGACGCCCCCCATGCCAGGCATCTGAATGTCGAGCAGCACCAGATCATAGTCTGCGCCGGTCTTCGCGAGCGCGGCGAGCGCCCCGGTCCCGTCGCTGACCACGTCGACCCGATGCCCCATCGAGCGGATCAGGCCGCTCATCGACGCCCGGATCACTGCGCTGTCGTCGGCAAGCAAGATCAGCCTTGACCCGCCTTTGGGGCACGCCATACGACCACTGTGGCCTGTGTCGGTCATCGACTTTGGCTCCCTCGCCATCCGCGCCGTCGCGGGCAATCGTAGCCGATAGCCGCGTCAGTCGCCCCGAAACAAACTCATGAATACAACCCCGGCCGACGTCGGCACGACCCTAAGTAAGATCGCCGACCAGCGGTTTTCGAGGGGAGGTAGAGGCAGATCGACTTAACTCTCAAGAGATGAAGATAGAGTAAAACCGTCAATTCGTCAAATCTATCTTGGGTGAACCGAGTAAGGAGAAGAGTCAATATCGATTCCGGCGATTGTGCCGCGTCTTCCCTCCCGTCGCCGAAGCGGCAAAATCGATCCAACACGATTCGCGGGACGCGCCTCCTCGATTTCCCGATGGTGTCTCGTGTACGGGCCACGACGGCGGCCCCGCGCCCTTTGAGTGAACACCTTGATTCCGAGGCTCCCATGTCCGAATGCTCACAAGCCAAGATCGACGCCAATCGCCTCAACGCCCAGAAGTCAACCGGCCCCCGCACCGCCGATGGCAAGGCGATCGCCAGCGCAAACTCGCTGAAGCACGGCTTTTGTGCCGCGACCGCTCCCGTTCCGGGCGAAGATCCCCAGATCCTCGTCGATCGCAATGAGGCCTGGCAGTCCGAATTAAACCCGCATCATAAGGAAGCCCAGGGCTATATCGTCCAGCTCGCCGTTCGACAGACCGCACGGCTCGACCGGATTCATGTTGCCTCCGAGGCCCGGATCGCCAAGCGGGTCAGGGACGCGCATAAAGACCGCCACAACCAGCGGTTAGAGGATGTCGAAGCGGCCTATCGCACCCTCCATATTGATGCCGATATTGCCGTCCGTCGCCTCCGCCAGACGGTCGAGGGCTGCGATCACCTGATCAAGTTGTGGGAGTCGATG
>JANXSY010000079.1 GCA_025356435.1 Isosphaeraceae bacterium
CGAACTCGCCTCGCGCGTGACCGGCTCTTACGACCTGTTCGTGGGAGGAGACGACACTCGGACGCCTTACCACTCGATCAACTTCGTGACCTGCCACGACGGCTTCACGCTCAACGACCTCGTCTCCTACAACGACAAGCACAACACGATCAACGGCGAGGGGAACCGCGACGGGACCAACGACAACCATAGCTGGAATTGCGGGGTCGAGGGGCCTAGCGACGACCCCGAGATCGAGGCGCTTCGGAACCAGCAGATCAAGAACGCTCTGGCGATCCTCTTCCTGTCGCAAGGCACGCCGATGCTGCTCTACGGCGACGAGATGAGGCGTACCGCCCTGGGGAACAACAACACCGTCTTCCAGGATAACGAGCTGAACTGGATCAACTGGCAAGACACGATCGATCACGCCGACATCCTTCGATTCACCCGCGAGATCATCGCCTTCCGCAAGCGGCACTCGTTCGTTCGGCGTCGCCGCTATCTCACCGGCGAACAGGTGGAAACCCCGACGCTGCGCAACATCACCTGGCACGGGACTGTCCCCGGGCACCCCGACTTCGCGGAAGGGTCTCGGTTCATCGCCTGGGTACTCGAAGCCTTCCAGTCCGACGAGCGGTCGGACGTGCCGATCTACGCTGCCACCAACTCCTACTGGGAGCCGATTGAGATCGAGCTGCCCGACACCCCCGACCGCCGGTGGTATCGGATCATCGACACGTCGCTCCCCGCCGGCCAGGACATCGTCCCCGAAGAGGAAGCCGTCTTCCTGCCGACCCTCAAGTTCACCGTGCGGCCCCGCAGCACGATCGTGCTCCTGGCACGGTAAAGGGTCGGCCGATCTCGCACTCCTCAATCAACGACGATGAACTCGTTGAGGTTGAGGAGGGCGAGGCAGAAGTCGCTCGACGTCGCCTCGTCGAGGAAGTTGCTCGCGAGCCGGGCCTCGGTCGCGTCAGGGGACCGGCCGAGAGCGATTCGATAGGCGAGGTCGATCCTTTCGGCCTTCGTCCCCTCCCCGAGTCGGGCCGCAAAGGCCGAGGCGGCGTCTCGGGAGAGCTTGCTGTTCAAAAGCGTCAGAGCTTGAGGAGCGATCGTCGAGACGGGTCGGCGAGGGCAACTCGCGTTGGTGTCGGGCCGGTCAAAGACCTCGAAAAACGGATAGCGAAGGTTACGACGTGTAAAGACATAGAGGCTGCGTCGATGACGGTCAGAGGCGAGCGCTGAGACCGGCCAGATGGCTCCTTTACTGCTCAACTTCGTCAACTCTGCGGGCAGTTCGGGGAAGACGCATGGGCCGCCGATCGCGGTGTTGAGCGTGCCCGCCGCCGAGAGCAAGGCGTCTCGGATCGCCTCGCCATCGAGCCGCTGGCGGTTCTGCCTCCAGAGCAGGTCGTTCGTCGGGTCAATCACCTCCGCCACCCCGTTCGGCCGCGAATCCTGGCGATAGGTTGCACTCAACACGATGAGCCGATGCATCGACTTGAGGCTCCAACCCCGCTCGACGAACTCGATTGCGAGCCAGTCGAGTAACGGTTGATTCGTCGGCTCGCTCCCCTGCAACCCGAAGTCGCTGGACGTGGCGACCAGTCCTCTGCCGAAATGCCCCTGCCAGAGTCGGTTGACCATCACCCGCGCGGTCAGCGGATTCGTCGGAGACGCGAGCCAGTTGGCCAAGGCCGAGCGACGGCCGGTGCTCGCCTTGCGGGCGATGGCGGGAAGGGCACCCCCCGTTGTTGCCAGCACGGCTGGTGGGCCGGGCTCGACAACTGACCCCTTTGACAAAAAATCGCCCCGCTTGAGGAGATAGGTCGGGGCCGCTGAGCTTGTCGTCTCGTCAAGTCCGCTCGCTTGCGGGAGCGGCGGAGGCGTGAGGTTGCGGTTCCGCTCGACGCCTTTGATGAGCGAGAGTCGGAGACCGTTGGTAAGGTCTCCGAGGAGGAGACGATAGGTCAGATCGGCAACGCGACGGTCGCGCCGCTGGGCGTCGTAAATCAGGGTGACGTCGCGATCCGTCCGCTGAGAAACAGGTTTCTGAAGCGCGACGACGACATCATCCGTCGCCCCTTTCGGCGTCGCGGCCAGCGCGGCACGGGCGGGGGCCTCAATGGCGATCACGTCCGACTCCAGCTCGATCATCGTCCGCTGCCAGACCTGATATCGAGACTCGTAAGCCTTCCGCTGGGTCGGCTCGCCGATCGGATAGTCGTCGCGGAACCTCGCGGGGGTGAAGACGGCCTGGAGCCGATAGAAGTCGCTCTGTCGGATCGGGTCAAACTTGTGGTCGTGACACCGGGCGCAGCCGATCGTCAGGCCGAGGAAGACGAGTCCCGTCGTCTCGGTGATATCGTTGAGGGCATTCTGACGCCGGAGGCCTTGATCGTTAAGGTCAACCATATCAGGATAACAGCGATTGAAGCCCGTGGCCACGAAGGCCGAGGGGTCGTCAGGGGCCACTTCATCGCCCGCGATCTGAAGTCGGACGAATTCGCTGTAGGGAACGTCACGATTCAGCGCGGAGACGACCCAGTCGCGATAGCGCCAGGCGTTCGGCCGAACCTGATCGAATTCGTAGCCGTCGGTGTCGGCGTATCGTGCCAGGTCAAGCCAGTGCAAGGCCCAGCGCTCGCCATAGTGGGGCGAGGCGAGGAGCCGATCGACGACTCTCTCATACGCATCGGACCTTGGGTCGATCCGATACGACTCGACCTCAGCAGGAGTGGGCGGCAACCCAATCAGGTCGAACGTCAGGCGACGGATCAGCGTCTCTCTCGACGCCTCCGGCGAAGGCTTGAGCCCGGCGTCGTCGAGAGCTCTGCGGACGAAGTGATCGATCGGGTTGCGGACGCCTCTTCGATTCTTCACCGCAGGCGGGACGGCACGGACGGGAGGCCGGAAGGCCCAGTGAGATCGGTCCTCGTCGGTGATCGGTTTTTCCTTCACCTCGGCGGCGGTCGCGATCGAGGTGAGAAGCAGTAGGATCGCGACCGGTCGCATGGAGGAGGCTCCTCGATCGTCAGGCCAGGATGCTGCGGATCACCTGGCCCGAGGTGTCGGTCAGGCGTTCGTCGCGGCCGTTGTGGGGGTAGGTGAGTCGCGTGTGGTCGAGACCCATAAGGTGCAGGATCGTCGCATGGAGGTCGTGGACGTGAACCCGGTCAACCTCGGCGCGAAGGCCAACGGCATCGGTCGCGCCGTGGACCGTGCCGCCCTTGATCCCCGCGCCCGCCATCCAGTAGGTAAATCCGTGTGGGTTGTGATCGCGGCCGACGCCCGACTCAGACATCGGCATCCGGCCGAACTCGCCGCCCCAGATCACGAGCGTGGAGTCAAGGAGTCCACGCCGCTTCAGGTCGGTCAGCAATGCGGCAACGGGCTTGTCGGTACGGGCACACATGCGGGCATGATTCGTTTCCACGTTATCGTGGGCGTCCCAACCATTGACGTCGCCGGAGTAGAGTTGGATGAATCGGACGCCCCGCTCGGCGAGTCGACGGGCGAGCAGGCATCGGCTGCCGAAGTCTTGGGTCTCGGCGTCGTCGACCCCATAGAGCGAACGGGTCTCCGCAGACTCTCGCGAGAAATCGACGGCATCCGGGGCGGCCGACTGCATCCGATACGCGAGTTCGTAAGCACTAATCCGCGCGGCCAGTTCGGTATCGCCGCCTCGATCGGCGAGATGCCGGGAGTTGAGCTTGCCGATCAGATCGAGGGTCTTTCGTTGCCGAGTGCGATCGGAGCCGGGATCAAGGTCAAGGATCGGGCTCGACCCGCCTCGCACAAGAGTCCCCTGATAGCTCGCGGGCAGGAATCCCGCACCATATGCCGGAGGCCCTCCCTTGATTCCCCCCGACGGGTCAGGCAGGACGACGAAAGCCGGGAGGTTCTGATTCTCAGTGCCGAGGCCGTAGCCCATCCAGGAGCCAAGGCTCGGCTTGCCCATCAGGACCGAGCCGGTATTGATCTGATAGACGGCCTGGGGATGGTTCACGCTGTCAGCCCAGCACGACCGGATCACGGCGATGTCGTCGACGCATCGGGCGATGTTCGGCAGGAAATCGGAGACCTCGATGCCCGACTTTCCATACTTGCGGAAGGTCCGCTTGGTGGCGAGCAGCGGATTGGTGGCGACCTTACGGCGGGTGGCGACGGCCCCGAAGCTGGCGGGCAAGGGCTGGCCCGAAAGGCGCTGGAGGTCGGGCTTGGGGTCGAAGGTTTCGAGGTGGCTCGGTCCGCCGTGCATGAAGAGGTAGATGACGCGCTGGGCCTTCGCCGCGAAATGCCGAGGGCGGGGGGCGAGCGGGGTGTCATCCTCCGAGCCCGCGCGAGCCTCGGATTGCTGGAGCAGCCACGAGAGCGCGAGGGCGGCGAATCCTCCTCCGGCGTTGGCGAAGAAGTCTCGTCTCGAACCGAGCGGTGTCGTGGCATCAGCCGAGCGATCGCCCATCGTCGGCTCTCCCCTTGATACAGACGAACCGAGATGGTCGCGTTAGACTTCTATCGTAACGGGAATGGATCCAGGAGGCCATGTTCCGAACAGGCCGCATCAAGAGGATTGCAACGTCCATTCCCTGCCGAGAGAACGCTGTTGGATGGGGCCACCCGAGATGTCCCAACGATTTCTGACTTCGCAATCCTCATGACAGGCAGGATCTGTTGGCCCGATTTCGGCTCGAACTCCTGCCCTGGCTGGCCGTCACGTTCCTCGCGACGTGGTTCGCCCCGCGCCTCGGGGTCGAGTGGCCGATCGGCTTTCTCGGCGGGCTCCTCGTCGTCGCCGTCGCCGCGATCCTCGGCGAGGTCGGGCGGGCCAGGGCTACCGAGGCGAGACCAGAGACGTTCGACAGCCGGCCGGCCGATGGAGTCGTCCCGGTCGTCCCATTGGACGGGGCCTTAGGGACAGTCAACGCCGCACGCCCGGGCCTCCTCGCGTTCCGGTCGATCGCATCCGTTCCGCCGATCTCCCTGAGGCTGCGGAGTCGAGTCGAAGGCCGACCGTTGAAGGGGCGAATCGGCGTCTTCTCGGTTTTCGTCGGCCGTGACCGTGCGAGCTGGGACGATCGCGAGATCGCCGAGGCCTATGATTCGCTCGAACGGATGGGCCGCTGGCTTGAGCGAGAGGCCGGCCGCTGGAGTATCGCCCTGAACGTGGAACTGATCGGCACCTACTTCGTCGCCGACGACCCTCTTGAGGCGGAAGAGGTTGAGATCGCGAATGCCCTCGACCCTTTCGAGACGATCCTCGATGAAGCCGACTCCGATGTCAAAGGGATCGCCAGCGCGAGCCGAGCCGCCGCCCAGTTGGGGTTCGCCGACCTCGCCGCCCTGATCGACGAGGTCGACCCTCGCGTCGATCACGACGCCACGCTCTGGATCATCCATCTCCTCCGCTCCGGGCGGTCGAGTGCCATCACCGCCGACCTGTTCGACTACCCCGGCGTCGGCGTCGCCCTCTGCTACGCGCGGGAGTCAGCGTGCTCGGGGCCGCTCGCCGGCCTGCCGTACGTCGACCCTGTCACGCTCGCGCACGAGATGCTCCACCTCTTCGGTGCGAAGGACAAATACGGGACGGCACTCAAATCGTTTCCCGCCGACTCCGTCAGCTCTCGCGACGTGATGCGACTGAGCCGTTCCCGACTCGGCCAGCTCCGGGTTGATCCGTTGACCGCCTCCGAGATCGGTTGGCTCGACGGTGGGGATAGGCGACCTGAGATGAAAAAAACCCGGCATCGACCCTGATTCAGGATCGATGCCGGGTGGCAAGTGAACATGGTTAGGACAGGTCATCGGCGCGACATGCCAGTTCAGTTCGCCTCAACCGGCGATTCCGACTTAGCAAGTTGATTCACCAGGTCGACGGCGTCGGATGCCCTGCGTGCGTCGGCGTATTTCGCAATGGGAGACGACAGGCTCCCGTCGCGATACACCCCCACGACCGTATGCAAACCGTGAAACTCGCCCGTCTCGGCCCTCGCAAACAGACCCGACCTGATAAGCGACGCGGCGTTGCGTTGCCACAGTTGGGTTTCGGCCAATTTCATCAGCATGGCGAGCCCCTAGATCAAGTATGGTTGGGACCTGTCCTTGGCCAAGTAGGACGGGTCTGAAAACCCATCCCACTACGAATCTAAACGTCCGATCGGAGGAAAATGTTCTCAAACTCCCCGAAAATCCGTCGGCATAACCCGTGTTCGTTCCCCTGAACTTCAGATCATTATGCTCTTCGAGTCTTCATTCGGATAGATCGCGTTGCTCGAAGGTAAGTTCGCACAATGGCCCCGATTTGGAAAGCGAACATTGACTGCCCGGAGTTCTCCATGACCTTGCTCAAGTTTTTTGCACAAGTGTGCACACAAAAACTGTAAGCAAAATCAATGCCAATAATCTCGTCCACACTCCTTGATTCGTGCTCTGATCAATCCGAACTCGTGAATACTAAATACCATCGGCTTATCGTGAAGGAGCCGAATCTATGAGGTATCCGTCAAGGGCAGAGCACTCTGAGGGACAATCGCCGCGTTCTTCCACTATCATAGCCCAGGAATTGAGCGATGACCCAATTCCGGGAAATCCAGCCGATCGCGATGAGTCTTCGCAACAGCTCTCCCGATCATTCACGTTACGCTGAGACCCGAACCCTCGGAAGGAAACCAGGTTCCATCGATGAGGTCTGGGACGCCGGGCTC
>JANXSY010000044.1 GCA_025356435.1 Isosphaeraceae bacterium
ATGGCGAGTTCCAGGTCTATTGGAAGGAAAAAATCTCGCGATGGAAGGCCGACTCCGGGGCGACGGGTCCGCTGAATCCGTTCGAGATCGAAGTCTTGAGCTTTAAGTCGGACAAGAGCGCAGGGCTGACAGAACTCGAAGCCCAATACACCGCCAGCGTTATCAAACGCGGCGAGACCGGGACCCCGATCGCGACCTACGACATCTCGCTCCGTCTCGTGAGGGGAGCCGACAAGATGTGGTATCTCGACGCGGGGACGTTGCCTTGACGGCCGTGGACTGACCCGGCCAATCGTACGTCGTCAGGTTCCGCCCGCCCGCCACCATCGGTAGCGGAAGGCAACGTAGGTGCAGCCGAAAAGGATCAGGCAGAACGGCGGATAGCCGAGCAGGAACACGGCCCAGACCGGAAGATTGATCCCGGGGATGAGCCGCATCACCAGCGACCCCGTCGTCTGCTCATTCGTCGAATATTGGCTCGACTTCATCGGGATGCTGAAGGCCGAGGAGAACGGGCTCGTCACCGTGAAGGCGGAGAGCCGGTCTTCCGAGATCCCTCCCGCGAATCCCTGCAAATACCAACGGAGGCCGACGGGGCCGACGAACAGGAAGAGCAGCGTCATGTAGGTCAGGATCATCGCCACTGACGTCTTTCGCGAGATCGCCGAGCAGAAGAGGCCAATCGTTGAGGTGGCCAGGCAGGTCGTCGCGATGATCGCCAGATAGATGATGAGGGTCCACCAGCGGTCGCGGAGTTCGGGAATGAGGATATAAGCGAGAAAGAGTTGTTCGGTCAGGAGGAAGGTCAGCACGGTCGAGACCCGGAGCGCGGCGATCAACTTGGCGAAGACGATCTTGCCGGGGCGGAGGAGCGTTGTGAGCAGGAGGTTGAGCGTCTGCCGCTCTCGCTCCTGGGTAATGCTCCCGGCCGAGAACACGGGGCCAACGAGCATGTTGAACGTAAGAACATACGAGACGTAATACGCCGCGTTCTCGGGCCGGAGGAAGAGCAAGACGGCCATGAGCGGGATCGAGAGGATCATGCTCACCTGGATCACCACCCGGAGCATGAGCGTGCCCTGGCTGAAGATCTCGGAACGGAGTTCCTTGTCGAGAACCGGATTCGTGCCATCGGGCATCAGGTCGGTGCGCTTGGCCGGCGCGAAGAGTTTGTCGGGGAAGAGGTCGCGGTCGATGACGACGCCGATCGCATATTTCATCTCTTGCTCTTCGTCGACGACCTCCTTGCCCTCGCTGCCCACGTCGGGCGGCCTGAGCAGTCGTCGATTGAGCGCGATGACCACGACGGCCCAGATCGTCAGACACCACGGCGGCAAGACCGCGATCGAGACGAAATCCCGCAGCACGGTGTCGTTGGTGCGGGTCAGGATCACGCAAAGGATCGCCAGCGGCAGGATCACGAGATAGCTCACAACCAGCGCCGAGCTAGTCCGGCCGAAATAGCTCGAACAGGCAAGGCTGAGCAGGCCGAACGTCCCCGCCGCGAGGATCAGGATCAGATAGGCACGCGCGATCTCCGAGAGCAAGATCCCGCCGAGCAGAAAGCAGAGGATGATCAGCGGCAGACTTGAAACAATAAGTATAATCAGATACGTGAGGGAACTGAGCAACTTGCCGACGAGAATGCTCGTTGGCGTGAGCGGGCTTGCGAGCAGCATCTCATACGTCTTCCGCTCCTTCTCCCCGGTGATGCTCCCGGCCGCAAATGTGGGCGCGACCAGTGCGACCAGGAAGAACTGGCCGAGGAAGAAGAGGTCGAACAGCCGCTGCGCCGCCCCCGAGCTGACCTGGCCCTCGGTCGCCGGCCAGGCGAAGTAGACCATGACTCCCAGGAACGCCACATAGACGAACTGGAGCAGAAACGCCCGGGGAGACCGGAGGTTGACGAGCAATTCGCGGATGAGGACCGGATTGTCGCGGAGGATCATGATAGGTCGGGCGTCGAGGGTGATTGAGGTTCGTTGGCCGCCGAGACGCGGGCGATGTCGACGGCGAAATGGCCCCCGGCCAGGGCGGCGCGTAGGGCAAAGAAGGAATGGCCAATCCGATAGAAGGGCTCGGGCGTCATGATCCGAAAGGCAGCGTTCGAGAGATCTTTTTTGATGACATGGTCAGGCCAATCCCAGAGCTTCCACTTATTCGACTCACTGGGGAAGGCCGGGGTATCGCGCAGCTCGGGCCAGGAATACGGTGTCTTGTAGCCGTGCTCATAAGCCAAGTCGATCAGGGTCGTCGTGATCAGGTGCGGGCCTGTCGCCGCATCAAGCACGGGGCCGAGGCTGAGTGCGAGATAGCCCCAGCCAGCGAGGGCGGTCGATCGCCAGTAGATCCGACCTCTGGCCGATGTCGCCGCTCTTGCCGCGACTGTGGCCGCGAACAGCAGGCATACCACAACGCTGAACGCCGCGTTCGCCGCGAAATAGGACGGATGCCGGAGGGCCGCGAGGCCCGCCGCGGCGAGCCCGACCAGTCCCATCGACCTCGCGATTGTCAGTCGCTGGCGTATCATTCGACCCTCTCCGGTACTCGGGCCATCATTCCTTGACTCGCTCACACGCTCTGCTTGGGAACGGATCTTGCCTATGCGATTCGACGATTAATTCACGATCCCCTTGGTAATCATCATGAAGACTTCTTCAAGCGAGAGGTCGTCCTCCGAGAACGAGTGGACGCCGATCCCTGCCGAGATCAGGCGTCCCAGGAGCCGGGCCAGGTCGTCTTCATGGCCGTGAAACTCGGCGGTAAGCGTCTGGTCGAACACTTCGACCGTCTTGACGTTCTCTTCGTCGCGGAGGATTGATGCGGCCCGCTCGGCAGAGTCGTCGATCACCCGCACCTTCAGGACTCGGTGTTGCCGGAGTTGACGGGTGATGTCGGCAATGCTCCCCGCCGCGAGCAACTTCCCTCGCTCGATGACGCCGATTGATGTGCAGAAGTCGGCCAGTTCGGAGAGGATGTGGCTGGAGACCAGGATTGTCTTCCCCATCCCCCGAAGCTCATTCAATAGCGCCTTCATTTCGAGCCGGGCACGGGGGTCGAGCCCTGAGGCGGGCTCGTCGAGGATCAAGACGGGTGGGTCGTGGACCAGCGTTTTGGCGAGACAGAGGCGCTGTTTCATGCCTTTCGAAAGGCCGTTGACGTAGTCGTCTCGCTTGTGGGTGAGGTCGAGGAGTTCGAGCACCTGGCCGATGATCTTCTTACGGTACGTCCGAGGGATCTCATAGGCGACGGCGAAGAAGTCGAGGAATTCCCAGACCTTCATGCCGTCATAAACGCCGAAGTCATCGGGCATATACCCGATCACCCGGCGCACGCCCATCGGGTCTTTCGTGACCGACTTGCCCGCGACCTTCCCCTCGCCCGAGGTCGGCCGCAGCAGGGTGGCGAGGAAGCGGATCGTCGTGCTCTTGCCGGCCCCATTCGGGCCGATGAAACCGAAGACCTCCCCCGCCCCGATCGACAGTGTTAGGTCGTCGACCGCGACGAAGTCGCCATAACGCTTGGTGAAATGCGTCACCTCGATCATGGACGATTGTTCTCCGGGTCGATGGCCTTGGCGGGGTCGTCGTCGATAGGCGGAGGGACCGGGACAGCCGGCATCGCCCCCAGGGGCGGTCGCGCCCGTTTCGTCGGGACCGGCGTCTGGAGCGGGTTTGCCGGCCGCATGAAGCGTTGATAGACGGGCGGAGGGGCCGTGTTGAGCATGCGGGTTGAAGGCGACTCCGGGCCGCCTGCTAGCGAGTCGAACCGGGGCGAGGCGGGGTCGGGCGTCGGCCCATGTTTCAGGTGGGCGACGACCATCGTAAAACCCTGATGCACGTCGACGGGTGGGTCGATCGTCTGGCCGCCCTGTTGGGCGTCGGTCCACGCGATGAGACGCACCTCGCCGACGTCTTCCGGACGCCCCGCTACCGAGGATCGGACGATCAAATCCAGGAAGTTCGCGGGGTCAACCTGATTCTTCTTGAGCCCGAGGATTTCCGGCTTCCGGTAGTCTTCGGTCGTCGACTCGTCTCCCTTGACCTCGACGGTGGCTTTCGGCTCGATCGTGCCCAGGCGGATCGTCCGACTCGACTTCGTGCCGACCTCGACAAGGATAGCGTCGCGTAGGGTGAGCCCCATCTGATTGACAATCGTCCGCACCCCGGCTTCCTCGGTCAGGAAGACCGTGCCTGACAGGTTCTGATATTGCTCAGCCCGATACATCGCCAGGCTGCGTGGCTGAACTTGGAAGTCGGTCAAGGTCGGCGTCGGCGTCGCCTGGAAGACGGACTGCTGGACGTCTTCACCGCGAATCGAGCGGCCGGTATTGAGAGGAAGAGCGAGAGCGCTGGGATCTCCCGGGAAGGAGATCGAGTAGCGGACGCGGCCGGTCGTATAGAGTGAGGCGAACCGGCTCAGGTGCCCTCGCGGATAATTGCCGAAGGTCTCGATCACGTCGATCTCGTTGCACGCCGAGTCGTAACCGACGTCATACGCCGCCGCCCGTTCGACCACGATCGCAAACCCGAGGGCCAGCACCGGAACGAACAGCCAGGCCCACTCGCGCCGCCCGAAGGCCAGCCGGCAGAACAGCCAGTTCAGGGGGACGAGCGTGATGACATACGCGACGATGACGATCAGCACGAACTTGTGCCCTGGGATCTCGATCCCCGACGCGTGTTCGAGTTTCTCGCAACTCATCTTCGGGAGCGCGGAGGTGTCGATCCACTCGGCAACCGGAACCTGAAACGGCGCGTAGACGTTGAGCAGGTTCGCAGGTGGCGAACTTGGCCTGGTTAGGACCGCGGGTGTCGACCTCGGGGGCACCGTGACCGCGCCGACCTGTGTGCCGGTCGGCGGCGTCATATCTATCTCATCGTCGAGCTTGACGCGACGAATGGTGGCACCGAGGTCTCGGCCGAAGATCCGCGTCCAGGTCAGGTCAGGGCCACTGAGCGATTCGTAGCGAGGCGCGAGATATCCCCCAGCGCTGTTGCCGTTATATCGAAGCTCTTCAGCGAGGGACTCTTCGGGACGGCGGAAGACTATGCGACGCAGCATCGTGCTGTATCCCGACCAGGCAGTCAGCACCGGGTCGTTGATCGACGCCCCGATCATCAAGACTCGCCCCCGACCGACCCGCCACTCGACACCAAACGGTGGCAGGCCCGTCTTGCCGAAGTCGATGACACGGGCACCGGGCTTGGGCGTGAGCGAGGCGACATAAAACGGCTTATCCTTGGGGACGACGATCGGCGTCGGGGTCTTATATCGTCGGCCGTAGTCCTCAAACGCGGTTTCATACCGCTGAGTCGCCTCGATCGGCTCGTCCGCCTCGACGGTCGTTGCCGGGGGGGGATAGGCCCTTGAGAAAGTCCGCAAATCGTCCGTGGAGAGTAAGCCGCTCTGGCCGTTGGCTTCGGCCGGGAGATAGGGGGCGAGGAAGCTCTCTCTAAGCGGCGCGAACGTTGGGCTGGCCCCGCCGACAATCACAATCTGGCCGCCCCAGTGGAGCCAGTCGAGCATGGCGTCTTGCTGGCTCGGGCTGAGCGTCTCGGGGGCCATCCCGTCCCAGATCACATGACTGATCGTGGTCCACGTCAGTGGGTGCGCGGGGAGTGACGGGTGTTCGAGGTCGCTGGGTAGCACCATCCGGAAATAACGCTGGCGGTCATAGAGAATCGAGTCCGACTTGGTCCCTGAGAGGGGGAACATCAACGGAAGCTGATTCCAGCGGCCGTAGGCGTCATTCGGTCCTTTGGTCAGAACGGTAATCAGCATCTGATGCGGTTCGAGGACGCGGAGGCCGGCGAGATATTCCTCGGGCAAGAGCGACTCGGGCCGTTCGAGCCGAAGCCGCAGCTCTTTCGAGATCGTCGGGGTCATGATCTGGAGCAGGAGTCTCGACCGCTGCCCCTTGACCAGTCCGGCCTCCCGACGGAAGACGACCTCATGGGGCATGTCAAGGAGGGCGATCGGCTGCGTCTGGAGCGTCCCAGAGAAGTTGACCTGGTTTGCTCTAAGCTCCAGGCCCAACGTGCTCCAATGGTTCGCCTTGACGTAAGGGATGAAGTCGTTCGGCAGGATCGTCGACTTGAAGAACTCGAGCGGCGGCCGATTCTTCTCCCGCTCCGCTTTCTCCATCTCCGCCGGGTCGGTGAGTACCTTGTTGAGCTGCTCGGTGATCGTCGGCTTTTCGGACGTCATCGACTTTGTCGGGTCGTACTGCCCGCTGGCCGACCTCGACACAAAGGTCGTGAGCGCCAGAATTATCGCGAGGCGACAGATCGGGTTGGTGAGTCGCTTCACTTTTCGCTCCTCCAGACCTGCCGCGTTCGGTGTCGGACGCTCGTCAGACGTTCGACCTCGTCAGTCTATCCCGTCGGTTGCACCGCAGGAAGGGGCCGCCCTTTGACAATCCGAAACAATTCGCCGTCAATCCCCCGAAGCCTCGACCCAGGCTCGATAGTCATCAGGCGTGTCGATGTCGCCGAGCGGCTCGGATCGGTCGATCTCGACGACCGACGCGCCGTGGGCGTCGAGCAGCGCATTGACCCCTTTCCCGGCCGGGAGTCGGCGGACCTCGCGGGCGATCTCGCTCGGGAGATAAACCGGGTGCCGCCGCTTCCCCCCCGAACTCGGGACCACGATGGCCGTCGATACGAGTCGGCCCTGTTCGAGGATCGCGCGGACGAGTTCAGGCCGGACGCCGGGCGTGTCGACGGGACAGAGCAGGATGGCGACTGGCGTTCCGAGCGACTCCACCCGGTCAAGACCAAGCTCGATCGTCGCCCGCATATCGGCGGTCTGCGTCTCGGGGACAACGACCGACGCCCCCGCCTGCTCGGCGAGCCGAGTGATCTCGGCCGATTCAGCTCGATCGGAGGGAGGGACGACGACGACGACGACATCGACTCCGCCGTTCATCAGCGCCTCGATCACCCTCACGACCAGCGGCCGGCCGTCAATCGGAAGGAGGGCTTTCGGACGGCCCATGCGTGTGCTGAGTCCGGCCGCAGGGACGATCGCGGCGATCATGCTTCGGCCGGTTCGGCGACCGCGCGAATCGCAGCCCAAGGAATGCCCAGATTGCGGCGGGCGATCAACTCCGCGACGATACTGATCGCGATCTCGACCACACTCTGAGACCCGATATCGATCCCGACCGGAGCCGAGACCCTCGCGAGAGACTCCTCGGACATCCCGGAATCTCTGAGGCTCTGGAAGATCAGCTTGATCTTGCGACGACTGCCGATCAGCCCCACGTAAGCGGCCGCGGTCGGGGCCAGGTGGGCGAGCGCTTCCTGGTCGTGGCCGTGGCCTCGGGTGACGATCAGTCCGTAAGTTTGCTCGTCGATCGGCAAGCCGGGGAGAACCTCGTCGATCGGCCCAACGATCAGCCGCTCGGCGCTCGGGAACCGCTCGCGATTGACGTATTGCTGCCGGTCGTCGATGACCCACACGTTGAAATCAGCCTGCGCCGCGAGGTTGGCCACCGCCTGTCCCACATGCCCCGCTCCGACGACCACGAGGCGAACCCTCGGCAGGGTCGGCAAGAGGGCGACGCCTCCCCTCACCCCGCACGAAGGACGATCTTTTAACGGGACCACCCACTCCTTGAGCGTCTCGGCGAACTCTCCCGCGTTCCACTCGGCGACGGCATTGCCTTGAGCATCGAAGAGGCAGCGGGCACCTATCGGCCACCCCCCAGCGCGACCGGCGTCGATCACAACGGCCTCAGTAAACCCGTTTCCATCCGCTAAGATCTCTTCATAGGCCCGGAAATACGCCATCGCGGCCACGTCGCGGGCCGACTCAACGACGATCACCATCTTGCCGCCGCAGATGAGTCCATCGGCCCAGGCGTAGTCGTGGTCGAGGACGAACGAATGGACCTCTGCCCCCGGCTCGCCGATCCGGCGGATGGCCCGCATCTTCACTTCGTTTTCGACGCACCCCCCACCGAGCGTGCCAAGCTGCCCGCCGTCGGGATCTACGATCATCAGCGCCCCGGCTTTCTGCGGGGTCGAGCCCTTGGTCTCGACGACCTGGCAGACGATCAGTTCCCGACCCAGAGCGAGGGCCTCATTTAACGACCTGAGCAGTTCACGCATCAAAGACTTCCGGGAGACGGGCTGAAGGGCGATCTTCACGAATGACTCTATCCCCACTCGACGCGTCGGGCAACCCTCGCGAAGGTTCCCACCGCGGTCGCCAATCGGGTAGACTTCCCTCCGAACCAGGCGGGTCGGCTTGACGCCCACATCTGTCGCAAAAAATCAATCACCAACTCGCGTTGCCCCATGTCTATCGAACACGAACCACTCATCCTCGCGAGCGCGTCGCCCCGCCGTCGCGAACTGTTGACGGAGGCGGGCTATCGATTCGAGGTCGACCCCTCGGACGTCGACGAGCCAGAGCCGCCGTCAGGGACGAGAGTCTTCGATTACGTCTCGCTCCTCGCCTGGAAGAAGGCAAGGGCGGTCGCAATCCGGCGAGGGCAGGGGCTAATTCTGGCCGCTGATACCTCGTGTGCCGTGCTCGGAGAGATCCTCAACAAGCCGGTCGACCGGGCCGATGCCGAGCGGATGATCCGGCTCCAAGAAGGGCGGGACACCGAGGTCGTCACTGGGCTCTGCCTGTACCGGGCCGATCGGCACGAGTGGGTCGGGACCGCCGAGGTGAGCGTCGTCCGGTTCGAGCCGCTGACCGACTCCGAGCGCAACGCCTTCCTCGACACCGGCCGATGGGAGGGCAAGGCCGGGGCTTATGGCGTGCAAGATTACGATCCCTGGGTGGCCGTTACTACCGGAAGTTGGTCGAACGTCGTCGGGCTGCCGATGGAGCGGCTCGAATCGTTGCTCGCATCTTACCCGAGCCTGACGAATGGCCGTTCTTTCCGCTACAATGCCTAGATTGATCTCAGCCGACCGGAGCCATCCCATGTCCAAGCCATCGCGTCCGTTGAAGACCGGTCTCTGGGCAGCAATCGGCGGTGGAGTCGTGATCGTCGGGATCGTGTTGGCCATCTGGCCGGGCCTGGGGGCGTCGATGGCCCAGTCGCGTGCGTCACTCAGTCCGGCGAAGATTGATGGCGACCGGGCCTACGGCTATCTCAAGCAGATCTGCGCGATCGGCCCTCGGCCCGCCGGGTCAGCCGCGAACACCCGGCAGCGTGAGATGGTCGCGAAGCATTTCCAACAACAGGGGGCAACCGTAACCGAGCAGCCGTTCACGGGCGTCGACCCCCTCTCGGGTCGTGACGTGGCGATGGTCAACCTCATCGGCGCATGGTTTCCCGAGCGGACCGAACGGGTCGTCATCGGCGTCCACTACGACACCCGGCCGTTTCCGGACGAGGACACCGACCCCTCGAACCGGCGGATTCCTTTCATCGGCGCGAACGACGGGGCCTCGGGCGTCGCCATGCTCATGGAGATCGCCCACCACCTCAAAGACTCGAAGACCCCTTGGGGCGTTGACCTCGTCCTCTTCGACGGCGAGGAACTGGTCTACGGCGGCGGTCAGGATCAGAACGGCGAGTATTTTCTCGGTTCCAAAGCCTTTGCGAACGCCTACGGCAAATCCCAACGCAACCGCACGAAGGCAACGCCGCATTACGCCGGGGGGATCGTCCTCGACATGATCGGTGGGAAGAATATGCGCATCAAGCGCGAGCCGCACTCGATTGACTTTGCCCCCAAGCTAGTCCGCGAGGTCTGGTCGGTCGCCAAAACGCTCGAGATTACCCAGTTCAGCGACGGGCTCGGCCGAGCAGTCCTCGACGACCATCTACCGCTTAACAACGCGGGCATCCAGGCGATCGACATCATCGACTTCGAGTATCCCGCCTGGCATACCTCGAAAGACCTTCCCGAAAATTGCTCGGGGACGAGTCTCGAAGCCGTTGGCAAGGTCGTCACCGCCTGGCTCAACAAGCCCAAGGCAAGGCGCTGAGCTAGACCCCGATGGCTTCGAGCTTCCGCCTCAGATCCTCACGCTCGCGGCGGGTCGCTTCGAGGTCGAACTGAACAATCTTGAGGTCGAGGCGATACCTTTCGAGGCCTTCGCGGGCGATCGAGAGGACGCGACCCCGGAAAAGGGCCTCCTCAATCACCTCTTCGACCATCGGCTCCATCTCGACGCGGAGCCGAGTCGGGAGCAATCCGACTTGTTCGCGGAGTCGTGCCAGTTCGGAGGAAATGGCGGCTGTCGGCGTCGACACTTCGGTCATGGTGGGCTGGCTCATCGGTGATCCTCGTCGGGGTGTAAGCCAACTCTATCACGCGAATCTGGCGAAGCTATTCGGATCGTCGGAATTTGTCTCACTAGGCAAGATATCCGGCCTGCGGCAACAGAAATGGCTTCCGCTCTCTTCTTGAGGAGTCGGTGAGCGGGTCAAAAACGTGGCAGTCATCAAATAAACGATCCGAGAGCATTGTTTGAGCCCACGACATCGGTCATAGTCATGTCATGTCGTCAGTCGCCCCCGGAGCATCGATCGACCCATGTCTGACATCTCTCGCCGCCGATGGATGGCCCTCGTCGCACTTCTTGTGCTCGCTGGTCTCTCGACCGCGCGGGGTGTCGAGCCCAAGCTGACTCCCCTGACCGAAGCCGAAAAGGCGAAGAATGTCGAGGCGTTCGAGGTCGTCTGGACGACGATCCGGGACAAGCATTTCGACCCGAAGCTGGGTGGGCTCGACTGGAGAGCCGTCCACGATGAGCTTCTTCCCAAGGTCCAGAAGGCCGAGACGATGGGCCAGGCCCGCGCCGCCATGAGCGACGCCCTCGACCGTCTGCATCTGACCCATTTCGGGATCATCGCCGCTGAGGCGATCCACGACCTCGACTTCCCCCGCGACGAGGGGGGGCCGGGCTGGTCTGGGATCGAACTGAGGATCATCGACGGCAAGGCGGTCGTCACGTCGGTCGGGGTGGAGTCGTCAGCGGCCAAGGCGGGGGTCAAGCCGGGCTGGGTCATCGATAAGATTCGCGATAAGCCCGTCACCAACGTGCTGGCGGCGGTCGAGAAAGCCTACGCCAAGTCGGGCATGCTCACGGCGAGCAAGACCCGCACCGTCGAGTCGCGGCTCCGAGGCCCGGTCGGCAGCGAGGTTTCAGTCGACCTCCTCGACGGCGGCGACAAGTCCGTTCATTTGAACCTGAAACTCGGTTCGCCCAAAGGGACGCCCGCCCGGTTCGGCAACCTACCGACCTTTTACGTTCACTGTGAGACGAAACGCGTCGACAAGACGATCGGCTACATCGCGCTCAACGCCTTCTTTGACCCTGTGAACGTGATCAAGACGTTCTCGCAGGCGATCAAAGACTACCAGCACGACGACGGCCTGATCCTTGACCTTCGTGGCAATCCCGGCGGGATCGGGGCAATGTCGATGGGCCTGGGCGGTTGGTTCATCACCGAGTCGAACCAGAAGCTCGGGACAATGATTACCCGCGACGGTTCCCTCCACTTCTCGCTCACCCCCCGCCCCGGACCATTCACGGGGCCGCTCGCGGTGATCGTTGACGAACTCTCGATGTCGACCTCGGAGATCCTTGCGGGTGGCCTCAAAGACCTGAAACGCGCTACGATCTTCGGGACGAAGACCCCAGGCGCTGCGTTGCCCTCTCGGATCGACATCCTCCCGAACGGCGACCTGTTCCAGTACGCCTTCGCGAACTACATTGCTGTCGGCGGCAAGCCGCTGGAGGGGCTCGGTGTCGTGCCTGACATTGAGGCTCCTCCCACCCGCGCCGCGCTCCTCGAAGGCCGAGATGCGGCTCTTGAGGCCGCGATCAAGTGGGTCCGCTCGCAGAAATCGAAACTCTGATCCGACCCAACTCATCGAGGATACTCCATGCTCCGCACCGCGTTGATCCTCTCCGCCGCGCTCGGCCTCTCAGCCCACGCCGCATATGCCGCCGACCCCCTACCGAAGGCGGAAACGATCATCGAAGAGTCGATCGAGGCCCACGGCGGCCGTGCGGCCCACGAGAAGCTGAGGAACCGCGTCGCGAAGGGCACGATCGATCTCACAGGCGCGGGGATTAAGGGCACGCTCGACGTCAAAGAGGCCTCGCCAAATAAGCGGATTGTCACCGTCGATCTGGAGAACCTCGGCAAGACGATCGAAGGGATTGACGGCACCGTTGCCTGGACCCTCTCTCCCCTCACCGGCGACCGCATCCTCGAAGGCGAAGAGAAGAACCACGCCCTCCTCGAAGCGACCTTCAACGGCGAGATTCACTGGAAGAAGAAGTACGAGAAGGCCGAATGTACCGCCCTTGAAGACGTCAACGGCAAGCCGGCCTACAAGATCAGCTTCATTCCCAAAGAAGGGAAGCCGTTCACCGCCTACTACGACAAGACCAGTCACCTAATCGTCAAGGCGGTCACCACCCAGAAGAGCCCAATGGGCGAGATCACGGTCGAGACCTTCCCGAGCGATTACAAGAAGGTTGACGGCATCCTGATCTCGCACTCCGCCAAACAGAAGATACTGACTCAGGAAATCGTGATGACGCTGACTGAGATCAAGCACAACGTCGACCTACCCGCCGACACGTTCAAGATCCCCACCGAGATCCAGGAAATGCTCGACAAGGCGAAGAAGAAAGACTGAGCGGCCGGCATTGGCGGGAGGATTGAAGACGGATTTCCCCTGCGAGAGCAATCCTCCCGCCCGCATTGACCTTTTCGGCCTCCCGGCTTGGCGGTACGATCCGGCCCAACGACCCGGTCGCGATGCGCGCCGGGCTGAGAGACACGGGAGGTCTCGGACTCATGTCAGATCGCGCCGTCATTCGCACAGCGGGAATCGTCTTGTTCTCGGTCTTCGCGGCCGGAGCAGTCGCCCAGGATGGGGCAGGGACCCTCCGCGACGGGTTCGAGGCCGAAAAACCGGCGTGGCGGCAAGAGAAGACCGACAATCAGGTCCGCCTCTACGCGCACGACCGGTCCAAGGTCTCGGTGCGAGAGGGGACAACCTCCGAGCACTTCCAGTTCGAGGCTGGCAACGGCAGCGGTTTTTATTTTAGCTACGCCCTGCCGGCGATCCCGGTCACTTCCGCGATTAAGGTCAGCCTCCAGGCCCGTTCGCAGCGGCCCGGGATCCAGCTCCTGGGCAAGGTGATCTTGCCAAAGGACGTCGATCCCGAGACCAACCAGCCGTCGTTCGTCCTGATCCCAGGTACGATCCTCGACACGCCCGAACGCTGGCAGCGGCTTGAACTGATCGACCTCCCGACGTCAATGGAACGTCAGGCCCGCGTCCTTCGCGCGACGACGAAGCGCAAGGTCAGCCTCGAAGGAGCCTATCTCGATCGCCTGGTCGTGAATATTTACGGCGGCCCCGGTGATTCTGAGGTCTTCCTTGACGACCTCCGCGTCTCGCCCGTCTCGGCAGCGATCGTCGCCGACCATGAGAAAGCCCTTGCCGGCAAGCCGACCGACAATCTTCCGCAACTCCCGGCCGAGGATGTCGGCGTCGATGAGCCTTCTGGAGCCGGCTCGAAGGTGAAGAAGGCGGCATCGCCCTATAAGATCGAGCGAAACGGGCTTACAAGGCAGGGGTATCCCTGGCTGTTTACGGCCATCCGTGCCCCCGGTGCCGATCCGGCCAAGCTCCGTCGCGCAGGGTTCGACACCATGTTCCTGCCCGTCGATTCCGACCCGGACTATGTCAAGGAAGTCTCCGCCTCTTCGCTCGCGACGGTCCCGGAATTCGACGCCGGCAAAGAAGGCGAAAAGCTCGATCTCAACCGCGTCAAGCAGCTCATCGAGGCGTTCCCCGCACGCGGCTCGGTCGCGTTCTGGTCGCTCGGTCGCGATCTCGGCTCCGCCATCAACCCCGCCGTTCGGCTCCTCCAGCGCGACCGCGTGCGAGTGGTCGCGCGGGCGCTTCGCAAAGAGACCGGCTTCTCTGGCCTGAGCACGGGCGAGGTCTCGGGCCTCTTCGGCAACTACGCCCGCAAGCCCGACCACGTTGACCTGATCGGCGTGCGGCCATTCGGGTGGGGGACGATGCAGCAGCCGTTGGAGACGTTCGACTATCTCAAGCAGCGCGAGAACCTGACCACGCTCGAGAACGCCGACGCCCTCATCTACTGTTGGGTGCCGATGATCGCCCCACCCGTCTTCAAGGAAGCGACCTGGGGACGTGACCGCGTCCCGTCGTGGGGCGTGCCGCGCGTCCAGCCCGATCAACTCCGCCTCTCGGTCTATACCGCCCTCTCGGCCGGTGCCCGGGGGATCGGCTTCGACGCTTCTGAGGAGATCACGCTCGGTTTCGGCCGCTCGCTCCTGATCGAGTCAGCGCTCTTAAACGAGGAAATCGACCTCGTCGAATGGCTGCTCGCTGACACCTCGAAGTCGATGCGGATGTTGCCAACCTACAAGCCCGACCCTCCCACGCCCCCCCCCGTGCAGGGAATCAACGCTGGTCGAAACCCGGCCTCCCGCAAGCCTGAAGAGCCACCCAACCCGACGATCCGGGCCGCCGCGTTCTCGACCAAAGATCGCAGGGGCACCGTCCTCCTCGTCGCCGACTACGCCACCCATGCCCAGTTCCAGCCGCCCCAGATGGCGATGAAAGACCTCAAAATTGACGTCCCCGGACCGTCCGACGCCCAGGCGTACGAGATCAGCCCCGGCGACGTGAAGGTCCTCGACCGTCAGCGCGTGCCCGGCGGCATTCGGATCACTGTCCCCGAATTCGGCCCGACGTCGCTCATCTACCTCACGACTGATGGCTCTCGCATCGAAGAGATCCAGCGGGCGGTCGTCAAGGTCCGGCCCCTCGCCGTCAATCTGGCGATAGAACAGGCGCAGCTCCAGTATGCGGCCGTTCTCGAAGTCCACCGGCTGCTCGTCGACGACGGTCACACTATGTCCGAGGCCGACGAGTTGCTGAAGCTCTCGGCGGACAGCATCAAGTCGGCCCAGGATGCCCAGGAGCGGCAGGAATACGCCGTAGCCTGGGGCGAGGCCCGTCGCGCGGGCCGGCCGCTGGCCATCCTGATGCGCTATCAGTGGGACCAGGCCGTCGAGACGATTAACAACGTGCTCTACGACACCAAGCTGCCATGCGGCCCCGTCGTCATCCCCGGCGAGAAGAAGGCGTTTCCGAGGATCGTCTCTCCGGTCTCCGTCCCGCCCCTGACCTCGTTCTCGACCCTGCCCCAGGCGTGGATCTGGAAGGACTGGATTCGCAGGGGGAGGCTCAGCCGGAACCTCCTGCCGAGCGGAGACTTTGAGGACGCTGAGGCGCTCAGGGACGAAGGCTGGACCGAGGAGAGTTACCGGGTCGAGGGGATCGAGTCGGGCGTAACGATCACCAACGACGGTCCCGGCACCGGCAAGCGGGCGCTCCGCCTCTCGGGCGCTCCTCTCGACAAGACGCTGATCGACAAGACCGTTCCCTTCGTCGACCATCCCGTCTCCGCCGTCAGAACGCCGCCGATCGAGGTCAAAGAGTCGAACATGGTCCGAATCTCGGTGATGGTCAACATGCCGTCGAGAACCGCCCCGGGTGCGGGAGGCGTGATCGTCCGCGACTCCTTCGGCGGCGAGCCGCTCGAATTCCGATCGACGTCGGCCGTCGGCGGCTGGCAAGAGGTTGTCCTCTATCGCAAGGCCCCGACTTCAGGGCCGATGACCGTGATGCTCGGCTACGCGGGCCTTCAGTATGCCCTCTTCGATAACCTTCGCATCCAGACCGTGATCGCGATCGACGAGAAGCCCCTGCCCCCGGTCGCCGACTCCCGGCCCGAGAATTTGATGCGACGGGCGAGATAGAACGCGACCTGATCGCTCCCTCGCCAGGCGATCGGTGTGGTAAAGTAGGAAAACTGGCCCATCCTTAATCGCAGCCCGTGGCGCTTCGGCCCCGGGTTGACGGTTTATGGACTCGCATGACCCCTCCCTGGGGCGAGTTGCGTGGGGTTGGGGAACTTTTTGCGATCGAACGTCGTCCTAAAGAGTGTATAGAGCGCGTAGAGCTTTGGGCGGCGGTCATGCCAGACTGCTCCAGAGGTCCGGCAGCGTTCTCCTCATGTCGTCGAGGTTCGTTGACGACCGGCTCAGCCCTGTGCTAGCGTGAAAACCCTTTGGGGCCGCGCGGCACCTCCATCTCTTTTGCTGGTCAGGGCATTCGTCCCCGGCCTCTCGCGTCGCGACAGCCTTTCCGAATCGATTATTACGCACGATATCGCGGTGCGAACCGGCCCACTCGGGCGCGAGGTTCGACCCAACAGGAGTGATCGTATGGCGAAGATCCAGGCCGTCTGGGCGCTCGACATCGGCCAGGCCGCCCTGAAGGCGTTAAAGCTCGTCCCGGGCGAGACGCCGGAGACCGTCGAGGCCGTCGCGTTCGACTACGTCGAGCACCCGAAGATCCTCAGCCAGCCTGACGCCGACCCCGACACCCTGATTCGCGAAGCCCTTGCGACCTTTATGGATCGCAACGACCTGAAGGGCTGCAAGATCGCCATCTCCGTCCCCGGCCAGGCGGGCCTGGTGAAGTTCATCAAGCTCCCGCCGGTCGAGAAGAAGCGCATCCCTGACATCGTCAAGTTCGAAGCCAAGCAGCAGATCCCCTTCGCGCTCGAAGAGGTCATCTGGGCCTATCAGCAGATCGGTGACGACGAAGAGGGTGGTGACGACGACTTCACGATGGCCGAGGTCGGCCTATTCGCGATGAAACGCGACCAGATCAACCGCGCGATTCTCCCCTTCCGCGCGTCGGGGATCGAGGTCGACATCGTCCAGATGGGGCCGATCGCCCTCTATAACTTCATTGCCGCCGACCAGCTCAAGGGCTCCGACCTCAAGGGTTCGGTCGTCCTGCTCGATATCGGGGCTGACCACACTGACCTTATCATCACCGACGGCACGCGAATCTGGCAGCGGAACGTGCCGATCGGCGGCAACCATTTCACTCGCGCCCTGACCAAAGAGCTGAAGCTTACCTTCGCCAAGGCGGAGCACCTCAAGCGGAACGCGACCAAGGCCCCTGACCCAAAGGCCGTCTTCACCGCGATGCGCGGGGTGTTCAACGACTTCGCCAGCGAGGTCAACCGCTCGATCGGGTTCTACACGAGCGTCAACCGCTCGGCGAAGATCACCAGGGTCATCGGCATGGGCAACGGCTTCAAACTGCCGGGGCTCCAGAAGTTCCTCCAGCAGAACCTGAACGGGCTCGAAGTCGAGAAGCTCGACAAGTTCGAGCGGCTCGTCGGCGACGAGGTTGTGACGCAGCCGCAGTTCGTCGAAAACCAGCCGTCGTTCGCGGTCGCCTACGGCTTGGCCCTCCAGGGGCTTGGCAAGAGCCCGCTCCGCACGAACCTGCTGCCGCCCGAGATCGAACAGGTTCGGATGATCCGGGCCAAGAAGCCCTGGGTCCTCGCCGCATCGGCCCTCCTGATGCTCGGGTTCTCGGCGCTCTTCTTCAGCGACTACAAGGCGTGGGCCAAGGTCACGTCCCCCGAGTTCAAGACAGCCACCGCCTCCGCTGACAGCGCCAGCACCCGGGGCGCGAGCTTCAAGTCGGCCTTCGACGCGGCCAAAGCCGAGTGGGATGGCAAGTACAAAGAAGGCACGACCCTCATCATCGACCCGGCCGATCGCGCCCGATGGCCGAAGTTCCTCCAGACGATCAGCATCTACTTCCCGGACCCGGTCAAGCAGTACCACCTCGACCCCAAGAACCCCAAAGACATCCCGATCATCGAGAGTCTTCGGGTCCACATCGACCGGATCAGCCCGGTCTGGTCGGACAACGTCGCAGCTAGCTGGTTCGACCTGTTGCCCGAGAATTTCAAGAACATGATGCACCCGCTCGATCGCACCACCGCGCCCTCGGGCGAGGGGTGGATCATCCAGGTCGTCGGCCATCACTACAACAAGCAGCCCGACGCCGAAGAACTTAAGAAGCCATACAAGCAGCGGACCAAGTTCGGCCCGGTGAACTACCTCTATGAGCAAGTGCTCCCGGTCTTCAACTCGCCGAGCCTTCGGCAATATGGCGTCCACCACGTCGCCCTCTCGTGGATGACGATCGACAAGACCTGGACTCAGGCGATGGGTGCCGGGGGCAACGGGATGGGCAAGGCCGCTACCCTCTTGCCTCGGGCCTCGGCCCCTGCGGGCACCGCCGAGGGCAGTGGAAGCAGTGGCGGCATGATGAATCCCGACATGATGAAGATGATGGGCAGCAACCGGGCCAGCAGCGGGATGGCCGGGATGGGCTCTGGCTCCGGCGGCCCGATGATGAGCGGCATGATGCCGGGGATGATGCCGGGGATGTCGGGGATGTCCGGCGGCCCCAACGATCCCACCGCCAAGAAGCTCACCACCCTCATGCGGACCGACTTCCTGATCCAGTTCATCTGGCAGCCGCCCGCCGCCGACGCCGTTCTCGAGTCGTACCAGGAGATCGGCAAGAAACTGGCCGAGGCCGAAGTCGACGCGAAGAACAAGGGCGCGATCGTCGCCCCGAAGGAAGAAGAACTGGTCAAACTGTCGGAAGAGAATTCGAAGAAGCTGATCGAGGCCGAGGCCAAGCGACTCAGCGACATGGAAGCCAAGGCCAAGATCAAGCTTGACCCGGCGGCCCCCGCGACGAAGCCCGCGACCGTCACGCCCGCCGCGACGGCAACCCCTTCGGCGATCACTGACCCCGGAGCGCCTGGGGCCGTCACCGACCCAGGGGCACCCAAGGCCGCCCCGACGGTCCCCGCCAAGGCGGTAGTTCCGCCGACGACCCCGGTGCCAACGACCCCGGCCAAGTAATCCCGGTCGATGCTCCAAGCTCCGTCCCGACTCCTCGCGGAGTCGGGACGGGCCTCCGAGTGACGCAGCTTCGCCCTTCGTTCGCCACACAAATCACAGCCCCAGGGCACTCGCGACCATGGACCAACTCAAAGACATTCTGAAGCAGGCGGTCAAATACCGCTTCTGGATCGCACTCAGCCTATCGGCTCTCTTGCCGCTCATCGGTTACTTCGTCGGCTCGGGTCCGATCAAGGAGAAGGCCCTCGCCGAGACCAAGAAGATCGAAGAGTCGGCGAAGAAGGTTGCCAACTACACCCAGCCCAACATCCCTAATGCCCAGTATCCGCCGATCCTCAAAACGAAGACCGAAATCGTCGGCCAGGATGTGACGAAGGCCTGGGAGAAGCTCTATGCCGTCCAGGCCCCGCTTCTCAAGTGGCCCGAACGGGTCGAAGATCGGTTCCACACCTGGGGCCGCAAGTGGCCCGAGAACGTCGATAAGGGGGCCGTCCAGCAGGCGATTAGCGACTACGTCCTTGAATATGACAAGGCCGTCGAGTCAACCTACGCTATGGTCATCCCCTGGGAGCCGATCACCGGCAACGGCATTGTCGTCGTCCCCGATAAGACGCTGCTGCTCCGCCCGGCCGTCTTTGACGCCGCCAACCCTCCCGAGCTGGGCAAGGTCTGGGCCGCGCAGGAACGGCTCTGGATTCAGGGGACGCTGCTCGCCGCCGTCGCCAAGATCAACGGCAATGCCAAGAGCTGGGATAGCGCGATCGTCAAGCAGATCAACGAGATGGAGGTCGGCAGTCCGTCGGCCCAGGACCAGCGATCCCTCGCCAAGGGCGACACGGTTGAGCCCGCCGCGTCGCTCACCCCGGGCGGTGCCGAGGCCGCGGTGCAGCCTGCGGCTTCCTCCAACCCGATGGCCGAGATGATGGCTGCCCACGGCGGTGCCGGTGGCGGCAGCGGGGCTGCATCCAGCAGCAGCGAAGTCTACCACATCAAGACTGATTCGCAGCAGTACACGATCATGCCAGTGAAGCTCGTCGCGATGGTCGATCAGAATCGACTCCAAGACTTCTTGATCGGCCTCGAAAACTCGCCGATGTCGATCCAGGTGATGGAGTTCGAGTTGGTCAAGCCGAGCAGCCCGGTGATGAAACCCCTCAAGGGGGAGTCACCGATGGGGATGGGGATGGGCATGGGGATGGGCAGCGGTTCGAGCGCCTATCCCGGCATGGAGGGGGGCATGGCGAACCAGCAGGCTATGATGACGCGAGGGGCCGGGATGCCGAGTTCGTATCCCTCGGGTGGCGGCATGGCGAACCAGCAGGCGATGATGGGAATGGGAGGCATGTCCGGGATGTACGGCGGGGCGACGGCCAAGACCAAAACCGGCGTCGACAATCGTGCCAAAGACCCGAAGAAGGATCGCGAGTCCAAAGAGAAGGCCCGCCGCGAGCGTGCCCGCGCCACCGACATGTACTACGACGTGGTCGAGGTCACCGTCTACGGCCAGGCCCGGTTCTACAACCCGCCGCCCGCCGCACCCACGCCCGAAGCGTCGACCTCGGTTGACCCCGTCAAGGCCGCGCCGGTCGAAGACCCGGGCAAGCCGACCGCCGACCCCGCGAAGCCGGCTGACGCTCCCAAGATCGATCCGGTCCAGCCGACTGAGACTGCCAAGACTGTCGACCCGGCCAAACCAGACGAGGCCCTCGTCAAGTCAGCGGAGGCTCCCAAGGGGGCCGACGTCCCCAAGGCGGCGACCCCCGAAAAGCCGCCTGAGACATCCAAGCCGGTTACGCCCAAGAGTTAAAGCCGTGGGGGCCCCGAAGGCCCTCGCCCGGGAACCGTTCGTTCGTTGCCGTCGCCCCCTGCGACCGTCCCAGACACCCTACCGTGGCCGCTTGGTCCCACGGCGTCCGCTACCGGGAGAGACCCGATCATGGCCAATCCGAAGGTCGAGAAAATGAAGGCCCTGGGCCTCAAGCACGGCGAGAAGGCCGTCGTGGGCCTCGCGGTTGCGTTATTCCTGCTCTTCGTGTTCCAGGCGATCACGAAGAAGACGATCGAGATGAAACCCGAAGAGCTGGCCGAGAAGGCGAAGTCGGCCGACTCGAACCTCAATAAGCAGCAGAAACCCGAGGACATCCTCGCGAAAATTGAGGCGGCGGGCGTTAAGTCCGTGACCGAGTTTGAGAAGACGGTCGACAAGGCGCAATCAAAGGCGCTCAACCCCGCTGAATATGTTGTGAAGAGCAAGTGGGTCACCCCCGAGCCGGGGGCGGGCCTGATCCGCGACCAGCCCGAATTGATCGCCATCGAAGACCTTGCGGTCTTCCCCAACCGAGGCGGCTATCTCGTCTACGAGTTGAACGAAAAGGGCGAACGCATCCCTGACCTTACGAAAGGCGACGCTCCCGTCCGCAAGGCAAGGCTGGGCAAGCTGCGTCGCCGGGGCGGCATGATGGGCGGAGGGAGCAGCGGCAGCAGTGGGGGAATGGGCGACATGATGGTCTCGGGCGGACTCGGTGCTCCGACCTCGGCCAAGGGGAAGGCCAAGGCGGAAGAAAAGCGGAAAGATGACGAGGCTACGCTCAAGAAGTCGCTCGTCGGCACCGCCGATGACAAGCCCGCCGAGAAGGGGGCCGCTGACCCCGCTGCAGTCGCCGTCCAGGCCAACTTCAAAGAGACAACCAAGGGCTACCGCTCGGTGGTGGTCACGGGAACGCTCGACAACAAGAAGCTCCGCGAGAACTACCTCGCCGCCCTGAAGGAGTCGAGCCTCGCCTACCCCAACTACAAGCGAGTTGACGCCCAGCGCCAGATCCTCTTGCCGACCGGCAAGTGGACCGAGTTCGCTTACGTCGACATCGACGCCAAGTACCGCGTGCTCGACAACCTGCCCGAAGTCGACGATGAGTTGGTCCCCAAATCCCCCGGCCCGCTGCTCGAGGCCCTGGTCGATCAGTTGCCGTTCGCCAAAGCGGGCTTCTGGTCCGGCGTCCACATCGCCAGCCTCGTCCCCAAGGACAAGCGTGAGATTCCCAAGCCGGCGGCCGGCACTTCGAACGCTTCCGAGATGATGATGGGGATGGGCGGCAGTTCCGGAAGCTCCGCGATGTCTGGGAGCCGAATGCCCGGTGGCGGCGGCATGCCGATGTCCAGCAGCGGTGGGTCCGAGATGAGCATGTCGGGTTCCGGTGCCATGTCATCGATGATGGGCTCGGGCGGAGGGAAGCCGGGCGGCCCGGTCGACGAGACCGATTTCGAGAAGTCGGAGTCGGACGACGTGATGATCCGGTCGATCGACTTCACTGTTCAGGCCGACATGACCTATCGCTATCGCGTGCGGATCGTTGTCGTCAACCCGAACTACCTCCGCAACGATGTCAGCCCGGGCACCGATACCGACGCCGCCGAACTGAAAGGCCCATGGAGCGAAACCAGCCCCGAAGTGACCGTTCCGCCCGACGTGGCGGCCTATGCGATCAAGACGGCTCCCCCGACGCGGCGGAATGACCAGGTCACCTTTCAAGTCGTCCGTTGGAATCCGGAAGACGGCCACACCGTCGTCCGGACTGATGAAGCCGGTCCCGGAGAGCTGATCGGCAACCTCGCGACGACCGACATCCCCTCGTCTGACGGTAAGGGGGTAAAGAAGCAGCCGGTTGACTTTAATACCCACCGCTTCGTGCTCGACACCACGGGGGGGACGCATCCCATTCCCTCCGCACTCAAGGCCGGGCCGTCGCTCGAAGTGCCCGCCTTCTCCCTCGTCTTGCGGCCCGATGGCACGGTGGCCGTCCACGGCCAGGCTCGCGACGCCGTCGACGAGGTCCGCCTTGAGATCGTGAAGAGCTACCAGCAGGCCATCAAAGACTCCGGCAAGAAGCGAGAGCCGGGCATGGGCGGCAGCATGATGCCGGGCATGATGGGCAGCGGCTCGATGGGCGGTCGCTGAGCCCGACTCCGCTCGCATGAAAACCCCCGACGGCCCCCGCCTATTGCAAGGCGGAGGCCGTTTTCGCGCGCCCCAGGAATGCGGACGTGTCGGTCATTGGCCGCGCGTCCTCGACCGAAATCCCACCCCCTAAACCGATCGCGCCTGCCCGTCCGAAAAATCTGGCAAAATCGTCACAGTCGGAATTATCAAACGACCTTCGCTTGACCGATACAGAAGACTGGGGTAATAAACCGCCTCATCTTCTCCCCGCTCTCGGATGCGTCTCGATCTCGCACCTACCGACATCACACCCGTCGCCTCGATGAAAATGGAGAAGTAGCCGACGTCCATGCGAGACGTCGGTGAGAGCGGTGCAAGGGAATCACGTCTCGCGTCTCGGGGGCAAGTATGAAGACCATCGTCAGGGAAGTCGTTGGTCGTCCCCGTCTGCCGCGAAAGGAGGTCGCGTTGGGAAGTCTCAGAACACTCACGATCCTCTTGACACTCGGCGCATGGGGGGCCGCCACGGATGGCGCCCGCGCCGAAGCTCCGGTACAGCCGGGAGGGACGTCGTCACGTCCTCAACCGCCGGTGCCTCCGTCTGAATACATCAAGGCGGGGATCAAGCTGTACAACACGGGCGATGCCCGGGCGGCCCAGTATTTTAAGGCCGCAAACGATTATCGAGACATGCTCTCCGCCGGCGATCAGGCCCAGCTTGACAGCTACCTGACCCGCCTCTCGGCCTTGCCGCCGAGCGACGCCTCCGTCACCCCCGCTTCGGCGACGGCCCCGGCCGCCCCGGTGATGGCCCCGCCCGCCGCTCCGGTCGCTCCGGCCGAATCTGGCCCACGCGGCGGCACGACTGACTCGAAGCAGCAAGGCCGCTGGTTGCTCCAGTCGGCCCGCGAGCAGGGTCGGCTCGGCCACTACGACGAGGCTGAGAAAATGGTCGCACAGGCCGACTCCCTCGGGGTCAAGTGGGGCCTGTTCGACGACACCCCGTCCAAGGTCCGCGAGGCGATCGCGAAGGTCCGGCCCAAGCTGGCCGCCGACCCGGCCACCGCGTCGGCCCCTGCGGGTGCTCACGACCGCCGCGAGTCAAAGGTCCGCCTCAAGGAAGGCCGCACCGCCCTCACCGCCGGCCAGTTCGAGCAGGCCGAGGCGATCGCCCTGGAAGTCAACTCCTGGGGCCTGAGCTACAGCCTGTTCGAGGACAGCCCCTCGAAGCTCGCGTCAGCTGCCCGCGTCCTGCGTCGCCGCGACACCGTCCGGAACGCCCCTGCCCGGCTGCAGCCGAACCAGAACGCTTATGACGTGCTGGTCCACGAGGCTCGGACGCTCATGACGTCCGGTCAGCTCGACCAGGCCCAGGCCAAGGCCGTCGCCGCACAGCGGTTGAACGTCGTGCCCGGCCTCACCGCCGACCGCGCCGAATCGGTCATGCACGAGATTGCCATCGCCAAGGCTCGCGCCCCGCAGGACGCGGCCGTGACCACCGTCGCCGCCCCGATGATGGCCCTAGCGGCACCGCTGGCCGCAGCCGTGACGACGCCGACGGTCGAGCCGGCCAGCGTGATCGCTGAGCGAGACGCCAACGAGCTGCTCGCCAAGAACGACCAGAAGGCGGCCCTCGCGAAGTTCGACGAGGCTGAAAAGCTTCGCCTGCAGGAGAATAAGGGAACGACCGGCCCCGACGTGGCAGTCCGCCAGGTCGACGGCTCGAACGCCGCCCCGACCCTCTCTGAGCCCCCGGCGATCCCTGCCCCCACGGCCGTCGAGGCCCTGCCGACCCCCGAGGGACCGCCCCTCGACGCGGCGACCCCGCCCGTCCCCGACGCCCCCAAGGCACTGGCCGCGATCGAATCGGCCCCGCCGGCCCCGACGCCGGTCCACGCTCCCGCCCCGGTCATGGCCCCGGCCCCCGCGCCGGTCTCGGCCGTCCCGATCAATCTCGGCGACGACTTGCTCGCCCAGGCCAAGTCTCTCCTCACGCAGGGAAACTACCCGGCTGCGAAGAAGCTGGCCGTCGAGGCCAAGAACGGCAAGTACGGCGTCGACGCCCAGGCTGAGGAGCTGCTCTCGTCGATCGCCCTCTCCGAACAGGGTGGGGCGCTCAGCGTCTACGAGTCTGCCCTTGACTCGCTCCGCAAGAACGACAGCGGGCGGGCCAGAGCCCTGCTCACCGAGGTGCAGGCATCGGGCAGCACGCTCGACGAGGGGATGCAGAAAAAGGTCTCCGACCTGCTCGAACGCATCCCCAAAGACGACGTCGTGGGCAAGGGAGGCGCAGGTCGTGCCTTCGCGGCCGACGCCCTGAATGACCAGCAGGCCCTCGAAGCCCAGCGGGTCAACGCCGAAGTCGGCTCGAAGGTTGCCGAGGCCCGTCGCTGGCTCGAGACCGACCCCGACAAGTCGATCGCCCTGCTCCAGGAAGGGCTCGCCGCCGTCAAGGCGAAAGAACTGCCCCCGACCGTCGCCCGCACGATGACCCGCCGCCTTGAGGTGGCCATCGAGCTGGCAAAGAAGGACAAGGCCGTCTTCGAGATCAAGATCCAAGACAAGACCGTCAAGGCCGAGATCGAGACCAAGAAGCTGCGGATTCTTGAGGCTGACAACGCCAAGAAGGCCCAGATCAAGGCCCTCATGGATCAGTCGCAAGACGCCTACGCCAAGGGTCAGCTCGCCGAGGCCGAAGCCTTCGCCAAGCGGGCGCAGGAGATCGACCCGAACGAGATCGCCCCGGGCCTGATGGTCTACAAGGCCAACCTTGAACGGCACTACAACCAGTCAGTGTCCGACAAGAAGGCGAAGGAAGAGGGCTTCCTCGAAGCAATGCACAGTGTTGACGGGGCCTCGATCATCGACGTCAAGGCGATGAACACCGGCATCAACATGGGCAAGAACTTCAAGGACCTCACCCGCGAACGCCTCGCTCTCAATGCCCGCCTCGCGGAGAAGAAGTCTCCCGCGACGATGGACATCATCAAAAAGATGAAAGAGCCCGTCACGCTCAACATGAACAACCAGACGCTCGACGAGGCGGTGACGTTCCTCCAGAACTACACCAACCTCAACGTCGTGCTCGACACCAAGGCGTTGCTCGACGAGGGTCTGACGAAAGAGTCGAAAATCGACCTTCATGTCCAGAAGATGAAGCTCGAAACGGCCCTGAAATTCATGCTCCGTCCGCTGGGCCTGACGTTCATCATCGAGGAAGACACCCTCGTCATCACCAGCCCGCAGTCGAAGCAGAACGCGACCTACGTCAAGACCTACTCGGTCGCTGACCTGGTTCTCGGCCCCGACCGCAACAACGGTGCCGAGGCGAACGTGCTCGGCGGCGGGCCAAACAGCCGGCCCGGTGACAGTGGCCTCATGACCTCGCCCGACGGTGTCCGCACCGGTGCGGCAGCTCGGCCCAGGGTCGACATGATGCCGCTCATCAGCCTAATCACGACCTCGATCGCCCCCGGCACCTGGCTGGTCAAGAGCGAAGGTGGTCAGGATCAGGACGGCTCTTACGGCCAGGGAGGCTCGTTCGGCGACGGCGGCGGACTCGGCGGGGCGGCCAACGGCCCACCGATCGGCTCGATCATCCCGTTCAACCTCTCGATCAGCCTCATCATTCGCCACACTGCGGAGATTCACGAAGACATCGCCGACCTGCTCCGGCAGCTCCGGAAGCTTCAGGATCTTCAGGTCTCGATCGAAGTCCGGTTCATCGACGTCAGCGACGACTTCTTCGAGCAGATCGGCGTCGACTTCGACTTCAACATCGTCTCCAACGCAGTCGGCAAGCACACCACCTTCGCCGTACCAAACCCGGCGGTCAGCCTCTTCGGCACCGGTAACACCACGGGCCTCACCGGCGGTAACACGGCCGGCGGCGGCACGACCGGCGGCGGCGGCGGCACGACCGGCGGCGGCGGCGGACTCGGCGGCGGCGGTGGCTTGAC
>JANXSY010000066.1 GCA_025356435.1 Isosphaeraceae bacterium
TCCGCCGCGACCCCGAGCAATATCTCTGGCTCCATCGACGCTGGAAGCATCAGCCCAAGCCGAAGAAGGTCAGGGCGACGGCGGTCCCCATGCCTTATCTCACCGTACCGAATGGGGAAGCGGCGGAAGCTGTCACGACGACGCGGGCAGAGTGAGGTTGAGGGGCGAGCACCGTCTCGCTATCCTGTGACTCTATCCGGGTTAACACCGCGTGGGGAAGACGGGCCGGGGGTTGGACGTCGAACGTCCTCCCGCACCCGGCCGGGCGAGTGAAGGTCACGAAAGGATCGGTCCGATGGGCTTGTTTATGGGAAGAAGGGGCTTGTCCTGGGGGTCGCCAACGACTTCAGCATCGCCTGGGCAATCAGCCAGAAGCTCCTGGCCGAGGGGGCCGAAATCGGCTTCACCCACCTGCCGGGCGAGAAGATGGAGCGAAGGGTTCGCAAGCTGGCCGACCCGATTGGGGCCAAGCTCATTACCCCTTGCGACGTCCAGCAGGACGACGACGTGGCCCGCGTCTTCCGCGAGGCTGGCGAGGTCTACGGCTCGCTCGACTTCGTTCTGCACTCGATCGCTTATGCGCCGCTCGAAGACCTCAAGAAGCCTTTCGTCAACTCCAGCCGCGAAGGCTTCCGGACGGCGATGGACATCTCGGTCTATTCGCTCGCCTGTGTCGCCCGATGTGCGGCCGAGGTGATGCCGAACGGCGGGTCGATCGCGACGCTGACCTACTTCGGCGGCGAGCGGGTCGTCGCGGGTTACAACATGATGGGCGTCTGCAAGGCCGCCCTCGACGCGGCGGTGAAGTATCTCGCCTATGACCTCGGGCCAAAGAATATTCGGGTCAACGCCGTCTCTGCCGGCCCCGTGAAGACCCTCGCGGCCTCCGCCGTGGGCGACTCCGATAAGCTCGCCGGCCTTTATGAAGCGGTCTCCCCACTCGGACGCAACATCACTCGCGAAGAGGTCGGCTCGGTCGGGATGTTTATCCTCTCCGATCTCGCGTCGGGCATCACCGGCGAGATCCTCCACGTCGACGCCGGCTTTAACGTCATGGGCTCGCCCGGCCGCGCCATTGAGGCCGCCCGCGCTGGCAAAGCCTGAGCCGAATCCCATGTCCGACGATCAAGACTCACCGACTCGCGTCGGCATCGGCCTGATCGGGCGTGATGGCCGTTATCTGATCCGGCAGCGTCGGCCGGGTCAGATTATGGCCGGAGTCTGGGAGTTCCCCGGCGGCAAGTGCGAGCCGGGCGAATCGCCTGAAGAGGCGACATCGCGAGAGTGCCTGGAAGAAGTGGGGATCGGCGTCGTTGTCGGGCCGCTGCGGGTGAAGATCGAGCACCGCTACCCTCACGGCCGGGTCGAGTTATCGTATTATGATTGCTGGACGGTCGACCCCACGGCCGAGCCCGAGATTGGGTCGGGCTTCCTGTGGGTGGCGGCGGTCGACCTTCTCGGTTATACCTTTCCCGGCGCGAATGAGCCGGTCCTCGCCTCGCTCGCGGCCGAGGGCCGCTGATCCGCCTGGCCTGACGAAAGGGCGAGCATGAGCCTCCCGTTGCAGGTCGCGCTGACGGTCGCCCCACTCGCTTGCTACTTCTATGTGGTCGGCGTCTGGCAAAGTGGCCAACGTCCCCGAGTCGTCGCCGGGCCGGTTGACTTCGCCGTCCTCGCCTTCGGCGTGCTGGGGCTCGTCACCGTCGGCCCGGTCGGGCAGGTGCTGATGGGCCTGATCTTCAACAACCCCGGCCCCGTCGCCTGGACGCTCTGGTGCAGCTTCCTCTTGCTGTGGACGTTCATCTTCTCGGGCTCTGCGGCACGGCGGCTCGTTGTGTATAACCTTGACCCCGCCCAACTCCATAACGCCGTCGCCGACGCCCTTGCGGGGCTCCCCTCCGACCACTTCTGCATGACCCTTCGCGGGTTCGAATCCACCGAGGCCCGTCTCTCGCTTCACGTTGAAGGCTCGGCCTCGCTCAGAGTCGGCACCGTCGACGCACGCGGCAAGGACGCCGAGACCTTCATCCGCTCGCTCCGCCCCCTGCTCCGCGCCCGGTTGGAAGACCTCCCAGTCGGCCCGTCTCGCGTGACGTGGGGACTTTTCGTCCTCTCCTGGCTGACGATGCTCGCCCCGCTTGGCATCTTCCTCGCGACCGAGCCCAACGCCCGCGCGGCAGTCCGGGCGATCTGGTCGCGGATCACGGGGGCTTGAGAGGAAGAATCGTCCGCAGCTGACGCAGATGAATCTCAACTGGTCGATAACAGTTTACTCTAAAACAGATCGAGGTATTGAGATAAAAGTCGTTCTTAGAAACGCCGATGCGCCTGACAGTTCCCACTACTAGTCCCTAACGCCAGGCAGGATCTACAAGGTACTGGGCATTGAGGCAAACTCCATCCGCCTACTGAATGATGAAGGCGATCCCTGCCTGTCCGAACCGATCTGCTTCGATGTCGTGGATAGCGCAGAATCTGAAGACGCGAATTCATTCTTTGAAGACGGGGTGCGGTACGCCTACCCTCCGAGATGGAGCGTTCCCGGGTTTTTGAGGATTATCACGACGGCATTCCCGAGGTGTAGGAAAGGTTCTGGATACAAATGCGTCGCTTCTACCCGGAGTCCGCAGATGGATATTTTGGGGACGGAAAACATCAGGATTGATCGGTCTCCATCTGCGGACGCTTCTCTTACTCCACGGTCCTGACGTGCAGATCCCGCAACTGCCGGGCGTCGACCGTCCCGGGTGCGCCGGTCATGAGGTCGGTGCCCTTGGCCGTCTTGGGGAAGGCGATGCAGTCGCGAATGTTGGTGAGGCCGCTGTAGAGCATCACGAGCCGGTCGACGCCGAAGGCGAGACCTCCGTGCGGCGGGGCACCGTTTTTGAGGGCGCTGAGCAGGAAGCCAAACTTCTCCTCGGCCTGTTCGGGGGTGAGGCCCAGGAGGGCGAACACCTTCGATTGGATGGCCGAGTCGTGGATTCGGATCGTGCCGCCGCCGGCCTCCTCGCCGTTGATGACGAGGTCATAGGCCTGCGCCCTGACCTTTGCGGGGTCGGTGTCGAGGAGGTGAAGGTCTTCGGGCAGGGGCATCGTGAACGGGTGGTGCTCGGCGGCGTAGCGGTTCTCTTCGGCGTCCCAGTGAAGGAGCGGGAACTTGACGACCCACGAATAGTGAAAGGTCTTCGGGTTGTAGAGCTTCAACTCGGAGGCGAGCCGGGTGCGAAGGTTCGTGAGGGCCTGGCTCGTGACGGCCTCGGTGTCGGCGACGATCAGGATCAGGTCGCCAGCCTTGGCGTCAAACCGTTCGCGGAGCCGGGTGGCGAGGTCGCCGGTGAAGAACTTCGCGGTCGGGCCGGTGAGGGTATCGGCCTCGACCTTAATCCAGACCAAGCCTTTTGAGCCGAAGCCGGCGGCGTATTCGGTGAGGCCGTCGAGGTCTTTGCGGCTATACTTCGTGCCCCCGCCGGTAGCGCAGAGGCCGCGAATCCGGTGGCCGTTGTCTTTGGCGATCTGGAAAACCTTGAAATCGGTCTCGGCCGCGAGGTCGGCGACGTCCTTCAACTCGACGCCGTAGCGGAGGTCGGGGCGGTCGTTGCCAAACCGCTCCATCGCGTCGTGATATTCGATCCGGGGGAGCGGGAGCGTCAGGTCGTCGCCGCTGAATTCCTTGGCGATCTTGACGACGAGCCCTTCCATCGTGTTGAGGACGTCTTCAAACTCGACGAACGACATCTCGATATCGAGCTGAGTGAACTCGGGCTGCCGGTTCGAGCGGAGGTCTTCGTCACGGAAGCATCGGGCGATCTGAAAATAGCGATCGAAGCCCGAGACCATCAATAACTGCTTGTACAACTGCGGCGACTGCGGCAAGGCGTAGAAGTGGCCCGAGTGGACCCGGCTGGGGACGAGGAAGTCGCGGGCTCCTTCGGGAGTGCTCCGGCCGAGCATCGGCGTCTCGACTTCGAGAAAGCCAAGGTCACTCATCGTGTTGCGCATCAGTTTCGTCATGTTGTGGCGGACCACAAACACCTGCTGCATCGCCGGGCGTCGGAGGTCGAGGTAGCGGTGTTTGAGCCGCACTTCCTCGTTCGGCTCGGCCCCCTGCATCTCGAATGGGGGCGTCGGCGAGGCGTTAAAGACTTCCAACTCGACGGCGCGGACTTCGATCGCGCCGGTCTTGAGTTTAGGATTCGCCTTGCCTTCGAGCCGAGGGGCGACGATCCCCTTGATGCCGATCACATACTCGCTCCGAAGCTCGCGTGCAGCGGCCTGAAGTTCGGCCCCGGCTTCGGGCTCGAAAACGACCTGGGTGAGGCCGAATCGGTCACGGACGTCGATGAACGCTAGCCCGCCGAAGTCGCGCCAGGCATCGACCCAGCCATTGAGGACGACCGTCTCACCGACGTGTCCGAGGGTGAGGTCGCCGCAGGTATGTGTCCGTTTCAGCATGGTGGGTGGGGCCGTTTGCGATCGGTGCCGAGGCGTCAGGATTTCGAAAAGCGATGGCCCGCCGGGCATCGAGCCCGCAGGCCGCTCAACCTTAACCGCCGAGTTCGTTCAGCGTCAACGGCGCGAGCCGACTCACTGAGAGAATACGCACATCTCGCCGTCCTTTAACTTCTCCCCGCCAGTCGCCCGCAACCGAACCCCGCTCTGCTTGCCTCCGACCTCAAGCCGACAGTATCCAATCGGCTGGCCCTCTGCGAAGGTGTAGCCCACTGGGGGCAAGTTCACCAATGGAACTCCCCGAGCCCGCGAGGTGGCCCAGGTGTGCGTGTGACCGTAAACGACGGCCTTGACCCAGGGCCTCCCCTTTACAGTGTCAAAGAGGGCTGAGGCATCGACCAGGCCAGGGGCCCCGCTCGCGGAGACCGGGTTGTGATGGACGAAGATCAGCGAAGGGAGGGTCTTGTCGCGGTCGAGTTCCTTCGCGAGCCAGGCCAATTGGGTCGTGCCCAGAAGGCCCTCGACGTGGTTTACCTTGTCGAGCGAGTCGAGGAGGAGGAATCGATGGCCGAGTATCTGGAAGGCGTCGACGAATTTGTCTTCGACCTGCGGATCGGTCGTTAGGACCGCCTTCAAGGCGTTACGGAAGTGGTGACGATCGTCGTGGTTGCCGAGCGTGAAGTGGATCGGGATCTCTGCCTTGCGGATCGGTTCGAGCAGCGCCAGGAGCGTCCTGTAATCGCCGGGCTGGCCGTCAGTCTTGGCGAGGTCTCCATTGATGAGCATCCCGACGGGCTTGTCAGGCGACGCGAGGATGTCAGCGACGACCACCTTGAGGTTGTCGGCCATCGCCTGCTTTCGGGAGATCGCGGCGGGATCGGCGTCAATATGGGTATCGGACACCAGCGCCATCCAGCCAGTCGAGCCCGTCTCGATCGCCGACGCGCGGCCGATCCCGATCGTTGCCCCGCCAAGGGCGACGCCGGCCAGGAAACCTCGTCGCGTCGTCTGATTTTCGGGCCGAAGATGGAACGGCATGGCGACCTCGGAGGCGAGAGTATCAGGTCGGTAGACAAACCCTATCATCGCAACGCGCGTTCTCGGTGGCCAGCCGATTTGAGACAATCCGTCGATGAAATATGACCCCCAGCGCGTGGCTGCTCTCGCCTCCCGATTCTCGGCCGCACGCCTCCCCGACACCGACGGCGAAGCCGCCGCGATCGAGACGATTGCCCAAGAACTCGCCAGTGCGGGATGGACGGTCTCGCGCAATCCTCGCGTCGGCCGTCCTCGGGTGGTCCGCCCCGTGCTCGGTCTCTGGGCGGTCGTGATCTTCCTGGGTGCGGGCTTCGCAGCCCTGGCGACGAAACGCCAACCCATACTCTCGACATGCCTTGTGCTGCTGGTCGTTGCGTTGCTGGTTGTGATGGTTCGTCGAAGGGGTATTGCCTTCTATCGGAGTCCAACCAGAGATGTCGCTGGCGTCGCGGCCTTCTGGCCCGAGAAGCCGCAAGGACCGTGCGTCGTGATCCTGACGCGAGTTGCCACCCCCGCGACTCTGATTGATCCGAGACGATGGGTGCTGATAGGGCTGGTCGTGTTGTTATTGGGAGTCACCCAGGTCATCGCGCGAACAGGGGCCGAGCAATGGCTAACGGTCGTGGCCTGGATCGCGCTGGCCATCGCACTGACAGCCCTCGTTATCGATCCCTGGCCGGATCGGGGAGCGGTTGGACCGGAGGACAACCGGACGGGCCTCGCGCTATTCATCGAGTTGGCCCGCACCTGGCCGAAATCGTCCCTGAAACGAATGAACGTCTGTTTTCTGGCTGCTGGGGGCATGCGTTCGATGACGATCGAACCGCCCGAGGGCCTCGGTGTTCATACGCTCATGATCGAGGTCAAGAACCCGGATATTGGCCGACAACTCGAGATCGGTGGCACTCTCCTCGAGCGTGAACTCGCCTGCCAGGCCGCACGCGACTTGTGGGTGCCACACGTTGAATCGTTCGCGAGCGTGGATCAACGCGGCCGGATCGCGCCGAAGCTCGTCATCTTCGGCGTCCGCGAGCCTCTGACGACCGACGACACCGCCGCCTCGGCCCGCGCGGCGCAGATCGTTATTGAGGTCGCCCTTCGCTGGGGGAAGCGTCAGGCGACCTCATGACCTCTTGCCTTTATTTGCCATCGAGCGAGGGCTCCCAGAGTTTCTGGATGCGCCATGGGGCCTGGAGTTCGATCTCCAACAACTCGACTTCCCTTCCAAACTTGTTGATGAGTTCGGTGATGAAGGCGATCTCATCTTGCTCCGACTTGAGGTCAAAGGTTGACCTGGCCCCTTATCCTCTGCCGTTTTGGCAGTTGGGTTCGTTCGGCGCTGGGACGGTCGTCACGCGTCAATTGGCTTCGCTCGGCGCGACTGCTACCTGGTGCTTTGGCTTTGTTTCGTCACCGGGCTACACTCTCAATCCGCCCGACCGAGGCGACTTCCACCGAAATCGGCCCTTGGAGAAATATAGTAAAGCGGTGGGTTCGTTTGGTCGAGCCGGGGGGCATGCCGGGGGTTGGGTGGGTTTGCTCTGGCGATCTTCCTGGACTCTGTTGGATTCGGACGGTCGGGGTGTGCTTGTGGTCAATTGGCTTCGTTCGGCGCTAGGGTGCCTGCGAGTTGGCTTTGATTCGTCGATACGGGGACGATTCATACGTAGGGAAACCCGCGAAACTTCCGGCCTCATCAGCTCGATTGTCAAAGACCTCTTCGAATCATCGCGAATTCCCTCGACCTCGTCCCGAGAACTCGGAGGATTCGCCGCGACGCTTACTGGTCACCCGGCCGTCGCGCTCGGCCTTCTGCGTCTGGTTGTCCACCGGGTCGTAGGCAGAAGAGGTGACGTGGCCAAGCGGATCGGTCACGCGGTTGGCATTGTCATAGCCGTACGTCGTCGTGCCGCCGCCCGAGGGCGCGGTCTCGCTGACGAGTCGGTTGTCGGCGTTATAGGCGTGGGTCGTGGCGTGCCCGAGCCGATCGGTGATATACCACGCCACGACACCACCGATCGTATCCCTCGCCAGCACCTGATCAACGGCAGGCCCATCCAGATAGCGGGCAGTGACCGTCCCCGAGCCGTTGAAGTCCAGGAGCGGCGTCTGGCCGTCGTAGAGGGTGTAGCGCGTCGCGCCGCCCTCGACGACCTTGATCGGGTTGTTGAACGCATCGTAGGTGTAAACCGCCAGCGGGGTCGTCGTCGAGCCAACCTTGCTGTCGACCTCGACGAGCCGATTGCGGTAATCCCACGAATACAACGTCTGGTTCCCCGTTGCGATCGACGTCTTGCTGATCAGGTTACCTTCTTTATTGTAGGCGTAGTTGTACGTGCCGTCACTCGATGTTTCGTTCCCCGTGCTGGTCGTAGAGCCGGTGGTGTTGCGGTTGCCGTTGGCGTCGTAACCGAAGATTTCGCCTGCGAACGACCCGTTGGTATGCGTCACCTCTGTTACTTATTTGTCGTTGGTATAGCTGTAGCCGACCGTATCGGTCGACGAGTCGCCGTTCCAGGTGCGGGCCTCGCTCGTGAGCCGATTCGCCGCGTTGAGGGTGTAGCCGAAGGAGGAGGTCGTCCCGGGCGGGCTCGCTACGAATAACCTCCGGCGTTTGTCTCAGTACCCGGAGGGCCGCCGTCGCAGTCTTCGCCTTAGCGGTCGCCTTCGCCTGGCCGATCGCGTTGCCGCTCGAAAGGGGCCGTCAGCAGAAGACTATCGACGGCCACAAAACCGGCCAGGACGGCAAGGTTTCGACCGCGCCGAGGTTTCGATCCAGGCTTCGTCGTCCCGTCCATCACACGATCGTGTATCGGTTTGCCTCTTGTTGAAGTTCTGGGATATCTCCTTATTCGGTGGGATCGAAGGCCACTTCAAGGTTTTTCTCGCGAAATTGGAGCACGCGCCGAAGGGTCGTCGAGCGGCAAAGTGAGGTCGGCGATGTCTCGGGCGAGGGCGGAGCGGGCGAGGCCGAGGGCGCGTTTGGTCGTTGCACCGACGGCCAGGCTCTTTCGCTTCATCTCATCGGAGACCTGGCCGAAACCGAGCGAATCGACCAGGCCGAAGGCCGACTTCACCTGCGGGTCTTCGGCGACGGCCTGGACCTCTTGCAGCGGGGCGTCCCCGGTGCGGATGCTTCCCGATCGCGACGGCCCGCGCGTCCAGACGCCTCGGGAGTCTCGGACGTAGAGAGCCGACTCGACGGTGACGGAACCCATGTCGGCGGCAAGATCGAGTCGCGTGACCATCGCGCCGACGCGCCCCCGCGCGGCGACTTCATTGAGCCTCGCCGGGAGCGGGTCGGACTGGCCTTCGCCGAGCAGGTCTTTGAGCGTCGAGGAGAGGAGTGCGCCGGCGGCCGACGGGTCGGGGGGACGGCCAGGGCTCGGCTCGGGCAAGATGGTGTTGCCGAAGCGGATGAAGCGGACCCCGTCGTCGTGCGTCACTTCGGTCGCAGCACGTCGGAGGGACCATTGAGTGTCGGCTTCGAGGGGTGAGGGCAACAAGGCGTCGAGCGAGATCGGGGTTTCGCCCGAAGCGACCAAGCCTCGGCCTTCAAGAGCATCTTTGAGGTCGGCGAGCGGCATGGTCTCGACGTCCTTGAGTCCGAGCGTCCAACCGAGCCGTAAGGCCCGCGCGGCAGCCATCCCTCGGCGCTGGATTGTCTTGAACTCGCCGCGATTCAACCGGGCCAGCATCAGCACCGAGGGCTCTCCGGGACCGGCGGGCCTGGCGAGTTCGCGATCGAGCCATGTCTTGATCCGGTCGTCCACCCCGACCCTTGGTGCCCGTTCGCGACTCCAGGCAGCCAGCCGATCGCGGCGCTGGGCTTCGGCACCGGCGTTGGCGTCTCGCTCCATCTTCGACCACTTCGCGGCCCATTCAGCTAGGTTGGACTCAGCCCAGGCCCGGCGGACGATGACGACCAGGCCGCTCCGGGGCGAAGGGTCGTAGATCTGCCCGAGTAGGATCTTGCCGTCCCTGAGCGTAATTGAGTCGGCCCCAAAGAGATCTTTGGGAGACGCTTTCGCCTTGACCGTCGGCTTGCTCCCAGCCGGTTTTTTTATCGACGGAGCCTGGCCCGACGCCGTGAGACCGATCGTCACAACGATCGCGGCGACCTTGATGACCTTGAGCCACGAATTGCTGGGTACCATCCGCTGCCTCCCTCGTCGACGGGCTGCTAGACTGATGGGATCGATGCGGATACCTCACTCGTCTTGAGAACGCCCGACGATCTTTCCAGAATACACTTCGGAGCGGGATCGCGCATGGGGCGTCTTTTATTGCAATCGGCAATCGATCGGGACGAGCGTCATGCTTGACCTTGTCCCCCTCGGCGACCGTGCCTGGCTCGCCCGGTTCGCGAGCGAAGCCGAAGCCCGTCGCTGGTCCGTCGCCGCTCGTGCGGAGTTTGCTTCGGCCGATATCGTGCTGGCATACCGATCGGTCTCGGTTCATGATGACGGGGATGACACCGCGTCCCGCTTGCGTGGCCTCACGCCGAGCATCCTTGAGGCCGAGCCCGGCCAGGTCGTGACGCTCCCGGTCTTCTATGATGGCGAAGACCTGGCGGAGGTCGCGGACCGGACGGGGCTGACGGTCGACAAGGTCATCTCGCTCCACTCCGGGACGATTTATGACGTTTTCGCAATCGGCTTTCAGCCGGGGTTTCCCTATGCCGGTTATCTCCCGCCGCCCCTTGATTGGTTGCCGCGTCGGGCAGAGCCGAGGGTACGCGTGCCCGCTGGGTCGGTGGCGATCGCTGCGGGTCAGACCGGGGTCTATCCGTCCGAACTGCCCGGCGGGTGGAACCTGATCGGGCGGACCCCGCTGGCGATCGTTGACATTGCTATCGGTCACTTCCCGATCCGAGCCGGCGACCGCCTGCGATTCGAGCCGATCGGTGCCCGCGAATTCGAAGCGCGTCGAGGAGAGATCCTGCGATGAACCGGACGATCGACCTCAACGCAGACCTCGGCGAGGGGATGCCCTGGGATTTCGAGTTGCTCTCGCGAATCAGCTCAGCGAACGTCTCGTGCGGTGCCCATGCGGGCGACCCGGCGGCGATTTCCGCGACCTTGCTCGAAGCGAAACGGCGAGGTGTGGTCGTCGGAGCCCATCCCTCGTGGCCCGATCGCAAAGGGTTCGGCCGGATCGAGCAGACGGCGACTCGCGGGGAGGTCGAATCGCTTGTCCTCGACCAGGTGGCGTCTCTGAAATCTTTGGCCGATGCGCTCGGGGTGACGATCCGATACATCAAGCCGCACGGTGCCCTATACAACCAGGCGATGCGAGGCGATTCGACCTCGGTCCCGATTGCCGTCGGACTGGTCGCAGCGGCCCAACGGCTCGGGCTGCCATTGATGGGTCAGCCGGAGACGCTGCTCGAACGAATGGCCAAAGCTTCGTCCGTCATTTACGTCGGCGAAGCGTTTCCCGATCGGCGGTACGACGAATCGTTACGTCTCGTGCCACGTAGCCAGACAAATGCGTTGATTGCAGACCGGGACGAGGTCGTCGGGCAGGCGGTCCACTTCGTTAGGACCGGGATCGACTCGCTCTGTCTCCACGGAGATAACCCCGGGGCCGTCGCACTCGCCGACGCCATTCGTGCCGCCTTCGACGTGCTGGGGATCACAATTCGCAGTTTCATCACGGCACGTTGAGGAGGTCGGATGGGCTTGCTCGTCGTCAAACCCGGCCTCGCGACCACGGTTCAAGACCTCGGCCGGCCCGGATATCGCGGGTTCGGCGTACCCGTCGGGGGTGCGTTCGATTTGGGTTCGCTGCGACTCGCGAATGCGCTGCTCGGGAATGACCCGACGTGCGCGGCGATCGAGATGACGATGTTTGGCGGCCAGTTTCAGGCGATTCAATTGCTTGCCCTCGCTCTGGCCGGGGCTCCGTTCGCCGTGAGCCTTCGGAGGGGCGACGCCGTCCACGAGTTGAGCATTCCCCAGACCTTCTCAATGTCGGGTGGGGATCAGATCATTTTCGGCGGCGTCGCGCTGGGCCTCCGGGCCTATCTCGCCGTTCGGGGAGGCTGGCAGACGCCCGTGATCCTGGGCAGCCGATCGTGCGAGAGCCGCTTGCAGCCCGATGACATCGTGCCCGCTGGTCCCGGAAGTGTCGCCGTCCGCCGTCCCTCCGACGGGCGGATCGACGACCCGACTGCCGACCCGTTCCGCCTAATCGACGGCCCCGATGGTGCGGTTCCGCTCCAGCTCCTGGAGCATACGTATCGGATGGGAGGGGCGAGCGACCGTGTCGGCCTCCGGCTGGAGGGTCCGTCACTCGCCGGGCTCGAAAACCCCGGAAAGGCTTCGGCCCCGGTTGCCCCGGGCGCGGTCCAGGTCGCGGGGGGGCGGCCGATTATCTTAGGCGTCGCGGGGGGGACGATGGGCGGCTATCCCCACGTCGCCCACGTCATCTCCGCCGATCTCGACCGACTCGGGCAGGTCCGTCCGGGTGAACGGATTCGATTCGAACGGGTCGAGTGGGACCAGGCTCGCTGCTTCGATCGAGAGCGGCGAGAACACCTCGCGAAGCGAGATCGTCGGATCGCTCTCAGGGCCTTAGACGGAGACGAGTCGGGCTAGGCCTTATGTCCGGGCCGAGTGCGGGCGTTCGAGGGGACCACGACGGCGAAGTTCACCCCGGCCCCATTGTCGCTGTCAGACACGCTGACGGAGACGGTGTAGCGTCGGCCGTTCGTGCCGGGATTCGCCTTGGCCTGGACATAGACGGTGGCGGTATAGGTGTAGCTCCGGATGAGCTGCTCGTTGGCGACGTATTGTCTGGTGGGCGTGTAGAAATAAAACTTGCTCTCAACGAGATGCACCTGCGCCGTCGCCCGGGGCTCATATTGGCGATATTGATCGGTCACTTCCACATGAACCGGCGTAAGGGCGGCCCGGTTTATCAGATTCTGCTTGATGTAAAACATTGAAGAGGCCGGGGGCTCGGTCTTCGGGCTGCCGGCGATGAACGAAGTGAGGCCCTGGTGGAACGTTCCGGTGATAGTGACGGGGACAAGGCCCCCGGTGTCTCGGAGCACTTGCGGCGTCGCGACGGCGGTGATCGGCAGGCCGTTGATCGTGGCGGCGTTGATCGTCATGAGCTGACGCCCTTCGAGCGGCGTGAACTCGATCCCGAATCGACGGGAGCGATTTCGTTCGATCGAGCGGCGGTATCGCGTCAAGAGTTGCCAGAAGGGTCGCATGCGGTCAGACTCCGTTCGACGAGAGGCACGAGGGACGGGTCGCTCGACCCCCTGGGACGGGCGATGGAATCTCCGCAACCCGACTGGGCTACTTGGATCGCCATCCCTAACGAAGTCTCTACGCACGCGATCATTCACGCGACCGGTTGGGTCGTTCGGGTCCCGGAACTTAGATCGGTTGTCCCGACGCGTCAACCTAACTTCTTTCTTTCCGATTATTTCTTCGCCTTCTTCTTTTCGGTCGCCTCGGCGATAACGGCGGCAGGGTTCTCGTTGAACAGGTCTTTGCAGCCTGAACAGCAGACCCAGTAAGTCTTGCCCTGATAAGAGACCTGCGTTGTCCCTCGACCTTCCGTGACGATGCAGAGTGGGTATGACTCCCCGGCCGCGAACGCGACGCCCTGCCGCGTGTAGCCGACCTCAGCCAGGCGATGGAACCCCGCGCCGTCCTCGTTGCGGGCTTCGAAGAGGATCAACAAGCGGGTGTCGTGGAGCGGCGTGAGGGTCACACGGGCAGGGCCTTCTGTCGGGGACGAGTCGGCGACGAGGACGAGCGGGTTCTTCTCGACTGCCTTGCCGATGAACGTCCGTTTCGAGCCGTCGGTGAGGGTGGCGTCGAGGGCGAAGGTGCCCGCCTCCTTGGTGGGGCGGAGCGCGGCCGATCGGAGGACTTTGCCTTTTGTCACGACCAGTTCGAGCGAGGCCGACTCAGAGGTAAGCTTCCAGGCCCATCCGGCGGTCTCGGTCCAGGCCCCCTTGGCACTTCCTCGCTGCGGTTGCCCCGCGCCTCGCCACTCGCCCACGAGCCCGCCAAACGGCTTGAGTGCGGTCTGTTCGGCGCGACGAATGCCTGCAGGGCCGTCGGCGAATGCCAGCAACACGACCAGAAGCGCGGCCATCTTCGCGATCATCTACGTCTCCCGGACGAGGTTCCGAACGATACTCACCCTGCCCCCAGCATCGAACCCCGCGGGTGATCCAGGGTGTCGGCCGCCATGAGTGATATATTGCCAGGTCATTCCTTCTTGACGGACTCGCATCGGCGAATCTATCCTCCGTCTCAGAACTCAGGGGAGGGAGTACGATGGACGTCCAGCAGATTTGAATGATGCGGCCCAGACTCAAGAAATTTCTCAATATAGTATGACCACGACTTCCCACGCAAAGACACTTGCGTCTACCTGCCGATCGACATTTCAGGTCAGCTCTCGGACCTTCGACGGAAGAGCGTCAAGCCCATCGCTCAACGCCGGCGTCCCGGTCTGCACCCTCCAGGAGTTCGTCCAACCTGGTAGTCTGCTGCCATGAGTATATGGAACGCCTCCGACGATCCCCGAATGTCTTCCGCCAACTGACGGGGATCACCCTAGTTGTCTTCAACAACTCTATTGCAGCCCCGCCTCGCCGGGATCTTCCGCATCCCGGAACGCAAGGTGAATCTCGATCCGGAATATATGAGCGAGCTGTTCTTCGACGCCACCGAGCGGCCCACCCGCCGGCCTGAAACGGCGAACGCGGGCATCGCGCTCTTTAAGGGCGACCACTGAGGGATCGCGCGGGCCCGCAAGTTGAGCTGGGCGACGATGCGGAACATCCGTCAGAATCTGATCTTCGCCTTCCTCTACAACATCCTCGGCGTTCCCATTGCGGAAGGAGTGCTCTACCCGTTCTTCGGGATTCTTCTCAACCCCATGATCGCGAACGTCGCAGTGACTTTCAGCTCCATCTGTGTGATCGTCAATGCCCTCCGGCTTCAGACGCTGGATCTGACCTGAGTCGTCGAATCCACGAGTCTCGTCTCTCCCCCTCGGCTAGGAACACATCAACCTGACGGGGCATTACGTCTGGACGCTTGGAACGGAAACGAGGAGACGTCCTATTCGCCTACCCATGAGCGAGTAACGAGCTTAACCCTTAACGTACAATTTTGTCCGTACCGAGGAGTGACCCCGCTAATGCTAACTATACGATCGGCAAAGTGTACATGATGAGGACCGCATGAGCTTCTGACAACGCCTTTTCGAGGAGAGAAAGAACCTCGAATCTGCCGATCGTTTTCTGGACGTAGCGAGTGACCTTTCGGCGCGGATGGGTTGGGCGGATAATCTGTCATTCCCTCGATCATTCCCCCCCGCCCATAGAACACGTTACAAGGGGAAGAAAACTATGCAGTCGCCGATTTTGCGAGCGATCCTGATGGGTGTCGTCGTGATTGCGGGCGGGCATTCCCTCGGAATTGCCTCGGCCTTCGGGCAAGCAGCCGGCCGGGGCGGCTCGCTTGGCGGATATGGCGGGATGGGGGAGATGTCTGCCTCGGGCACGGGGATGAGCGGGCCGGCCATCCCTTATAGCGGCATGTCCGGGGGTTTCATGCCCACTCGGATGGGCGGTGGGAGCAACCTCGGCTTCCGGCCGCGCTCGATGACGCCGTCGGGCGTTCGGTCTTCCTTCAGCCTGTCGTCGATGTCGGAAGGGATGTCCGCGGGTCCGACCGGGATGGGTATGGGGCAAGCGTCAGGGTCTCGCGGCCGAATGGGCGGGTCGTTCTCCGGCTCGTCTGGCGGGATGCGGCTTGGCTCGGGCAGTCGTCCGATGGGTGGCTCGGGAGGGATGGGCGGCGTCATGCCGCCGAGCATCGGCTACCCCTTCCGTCAGCCCCAGAGTCTCGTGCCCTCCTCGGGCTCCGGGGGCGCGGGAATGTCGATGTGACCGCCGACTGGGGGCCTTACGGTCTCACTTCGGGTCTGCCGTCGGCTTGAAAGGGCCGCCGTCGGGCGAGGGGGGCGGGAGGGGTCCGGGCGGGGAGGGCTCGGGAGTCGCATCGGGGCCATTGATCTGCACGCCGACGGCCCGTTCGAGCGAGGCAAGGGCCTTTCCAAGCTCTCCTTCGACCTGAGTGATCTGGAGCTGCAATTGCAGCACTTCCCGCGCGGCCGACAGGACGGTCGCGTAGTCGGAGTTGCTCTTCGCGTAGTCGCTCCGGGCGAGTTCGAGCGTGTCGCGGGTACGGGGTAGGATGCTGCCGCGGAGGAGGTCGAGGTTCTTCTGCTGGGCCTTGGCCTGGGTGGAGAAGTCTTTGATCTCGGCGAACGTTTCGTCGCGCTGGGCCTCGTAGAGCTTGGAGTCAGCGAGGGCACGTTCCTTGGCCTCGCAGACGCCGGCCCGGTACTTGTCGCGATAGACCGGCAGGTTGAACCCTACAAAGAGGCCGACGTTCGGGAAGCCGCTGGCGGTCTTCGGGGTCGCGGCGTTCGTCTTCTCCATGTCCATGTAGGTCAGGCCGAGGGTGACATTCGGATAGAACCGCTTCTGGGCGAGTTCCACGCCCTTCTCGTCTCGCGCGATCGCTGCGAGCCGACCTCGGAGTTCTGGACGAGCCGCGATTGCCATCGCATCGAGCCGCTCGACCTCGGCGGGGGCCGCGCCGAGCGAAAGTTCGGGGAGCGTCCGCAGGTCAGACTCTGGGGAGACGTGAAGCTGTCGCGAGAGTGCCGCACGCGCCGACGCGACGGCCTGCTCGGCGTTCGCCGACTCGCGATCGAGCTGGCTGATGAGGATCTCGGAGCGGATCACGTCTTGCTGGGTACCGCCCGTCGTCAGCCTCGACTTGGCAATCGAACGGAAATCTTCGAGGATCTTCCGGTTCTCGTTGAGGATCTCGACGGTCCGCTGGCCCGTGTAGAGGTCATAATAGGACCGCTTGACCACTGCGACGGCGTCCAACTGGGCAGCGGCCAACTCGGCGAGCGCGACCTTCACGTCCTCGGTGGCCGCCTCCCCACGCAGGCGGAGGGTGCCATACCAAGGGAACTGCTGGGCCAGGGTCAGGTTGTAGGGGTTATAGCCCATCAGCGAATACTGGGGCGCGACACTTGGTATCGGGAAGATCGTATTCGAGGCGACGGGGTCATCGAGCACCGTGACCTGCGGGATGCGATATTTGAGCGACTTGACGTTGTGGTAGGCGGCCTGGACCGTCCTGTTCTCGGCCAAGGCCCTACGAATATAGACAGACACGGGCTGTGGGCCGTCGAGTCCTGGCGGCGTGGGGGGGGCCGTAAATGTGACCACATCCATCGGTCGGCTCGGCGGGGTCGTCGCCGTGTGCTGATAGACGGTGCGCTCGACCAGGTCATCGTGAGATCGTGGCGGGGTGTGGGCGCATCCGATCGCTCCGAGCAGGAGCGAGGCTCTGGCTGAAAGGGACCATCGTCGAATCATCGCCAGCCTCCTCACGAGCGTTGCCGCGTTGCGCACCGTCGGCGCAATCGGCAACGCCGAGTTCGATGAACCCGCCTGTTCTATCGGCATCTCCGCCCATGCTGATTAGGGCGAAAATGTCGATTGCGATGATTGTTGGCCTGTGTCCCGAGGTGCCAAAGGTGGTTGATCTCGTCGGGTGCTTCGACTTGTCAAGTCCCTCGGGGAGGATATACTGAAGAGATTGATTGGCAGAATAGGGCATTCGTGGAATCTAATATGGCTTTCCTCCGCCGACACCTGAGAGCCTGCTCGATCGCCCTCGCGGTGATCGCGGGGATGCTCTGCCTGTCGGGAAATGCCTCAGCGTCCACGACCAAGGCCCGGGCGTGCTGCCTCAAGAAGGTTTGCGTCTCGTGCTGCTGCCCGATGGCCGACGTGGCGGCGGTCGCGATCGCCCCCGTTTCGTCGATGAGATCTGGCTCTGCCCTCACCACCACTGCCCCTGATTGCGAATGCCGCCCCGGTGAGTCGGCACCCCCAGCATCGAAGCCGGAATCGCGTCTCTCCGAAGATCGACAGGACCGACAGCTCAGCGCCCGTGTGGCATCGACTGGCTCGTTCCTGTCCGCGATCCCTTCGCCCCGTCTCATCCTGCCCGCTGCCGTCCCGCCCCGATCTCCGCTCTATCTGAGCAATTCTCGCTTCCTCATATAACCCACCTTCACGCACCGAGGCCCTCTCGCCTCGCGTCCAGATCGGCGTCCGTACGCGGCCATTACCCGCGCTTCGGCCCGACACCGCACCCACTCATCATCGCCGTTTCACACGACGATTTCCCTCGCACGGGTCCTCGCCGGTCGGGCCTCATGCCTGTTCCGGTGTGTGGAGTGTCTCAATCATGTCTGTCAACGGCCCTCTCGGTCCGGCGTCTCCGGCCGCGCCCGAGTCGATCTCTGAAGTCGAGACGCCTCGGACGCGACGGCAGAACTTCCGCCTCGTCGTCAAGGTCGTCGAGCTTCGGCTTCGTTTCATCGCTCTGATGGCGGCGACGGCGCTCGTCTTCGCCTATTGGGACACGATCTGGAACCGCTACGACAAGTGGATGCGGCCAACCGGCCACGACCACGTTGCCGCGTCTGGACTCGAATATTACTGCCCGATGCACCCCCAGGTCATCCAGGATCAAGTCGGCTCTTGCCCGATCTGCGGGATGCCGCTGGCGAAGCGCAAGAAGGGGGAGAAGGTTTTCCTGCCCGAAGGCGTCACGTCTCGGGTCCAACTCGCCCCGTTCCGCGTGGCTCAGGCGGGGATCAAGACGGTCGAGGTCGGCTATGCACCGCTGAAGCAGTCATTCACGACCGTCGGGTCGGTGGCATTCGATGAGCGGCGAATGGCGAACATCGTCTCGAAGGTCCCGGGCAAGTCGCGAGTCGAGACCCTCTTCGTCAACTTCACGGGGCAGGATGTCGAGGCGGGCCAACCGCTCGCCGAACTCTACAGCCCCGAGCTATCCCAGGCGATCCAGGAACTGATCACAGCGTCGGGCCGTGCCGACCGCGAAGTGAGGCCGCAGACCGAGGCGGGCCGATCGCTGCTGGGAGACAGACGCGACCTGGTTCGGGCCTCGGCTGAGAAGCTCAAGCGGTGGGGGATCGCCCAGACGCAGATTGACGAGATCCTGGCGAACGGGAAGACCGACTTCAAGTTCCCGATTCTCTCGCCGATCAGCGGCCACGTCTTCAAGAAGAACGTTGTCGAGGGGCAGGAGGTGCAGGAAGGCTACCCGATGTTCGAGATCGCCGACCTGCACACCGTTTGGGTCCAGGCACAGGTCTATGAGAACCAGCTCGGCTTCATCCGCGAGGGGCAGGTCGTCGAGGCGAGGGTCGAGGCGTATCCCGGCAAGGTGTTCCCGGGCAAGGTCGAATTCATCCAGCCGCATCTCGACCCGGCGACGCGCACCGTTGACGTGCGGTTCGCCCTCGACAACCCTGGGCATCGGCTCCGGCCGGGGATGTTTGCCGCCGTAACGCTGACGGTTGCGGTCGCCGATATGCCCGAGTTCCGGACGAGGGTCGCCGCGACGCCCAAGGCCTTGGGCGCGAAGTCAGCGAACCCGACGGTGGAGGAGCAGAAGTCCTGCCCTGTGACCAACCTTAAGCTTGGATCGATGGGCGACCCGCTCTCGGTGGACGTCGAGGGGCGAAAAATCTGGACTTGCTGTGCGGCTTGCCCGCCCAAGCTCAAGGCCCAGCCCGCGAAATACTTGATCCGGCTGGCAGCCCCGCCGAAGGATGAAGTCCTCAGCGTCCCCGAGTCGGCGGTGATCGACAGCGGGACCAGGAAGCTCGTCTACGTCGAGTCCGAGCCCGGCGTCTTCGAAGGGCGTGAGGTCATCCTCGGCCCCCGCGCCGGCGATCGCTTCCCGGTGCTCGAAGGGCTGGCTCCGGGCGAGAAGGTGGCGGCGGCCGGTGCGTTTCTCATCGACGCCGAAAGCCGGATCAATCCCGGTGCGGCTCCGGCCTCCCCGGTCGACACGTCACCGTCGAAGCCCGACGAAGTCCCCAAGTCGGGCGCTGTCCCAGTGCGCGCCGCCGCGGCCGATGGCCCCCACCGGCATTGAGCCGAGAGGAGACGGACAGTGATCGAGTCCATCATCGAATGGTCAATCCGCAACCGCTACCTCGTGATCCTGGCCTCGCTCGTGCTCGGGGTCGCAGGCTTTCGCGCCCTGATGACGATGCCGGTCGACGCGATCCCAGACCTCTCTGAGAATCAGGTCATCGTCTTTACCGACTGGATGGGCCGAAGCCCCCAGGAGATCGAAGACCAGGTGACCTATCCCCTCTCGGTCAACCTGCAAGGGCTGGCCGGGGTGAAGGTCGTGCGGTCGTCGAGCGAGTTCAACTTCTCGATGATTACCATCATCTTCACCGATGAGACTGACTATTACTTCGCACGTCAGCGCGTCACGGAAAAGCTCTCGATCGCCTCGACGTTCCTCCCGCCGGGCGTAATCCCTTATCTCGCTCCCGATGCCACGGCCGTCGGCCAGATCTTCTGGTACACCGTCGAGGGGGACGGTAAAGACCTGAGCGAACTGCGGTCGATCCAGGACTGGTTCGTCCGCTATCAACTCAACAGCGTGCCGGGTGTGGCTGAGGTGGCATCTGTCGGCGGTGCCCCGAAGGAATATCAGATCGACCTCGACCCGAACAAGCTCCGCTCGTTTGGCATCAGCCTGGGCGAGGTCTATTCGGCGGTCGCTCGCTCGAACTCGTCAGTGGGCGGCCGGGTCATCCATCAGGGGAACGCCGAGTATCTCATCCGCTCAATCGGCTGGATTGAGAGCATTGACGACATCCGAGACACCGTCGTCGCTACCCGAAACAACGGAACTCCGATCTATGTCCACATGCTCGGGACAGTGCAGATCGGCCCGGCATTCCGTCGGAGTGTGCTGGAGAAGGACGGTAAGGAGGCGGTCGGCGGCGTGGTCTTGATGCGGTACGGCGAGAACCCGCTCGAGGTCACGCGGCGGATCAAGGAGAAGATCACGACGCTTCAGGCAGGGCTACCCGCCGGTGTCCGGATCGTGCCGTTCTACGACCGATCGCCCCTGATTCGCAAGGCGCTTGAGACGGTGAGCGGCACGGTCAAAGAGGAGCTGATCGTCTGCACGATCGCGATCCTGCTGGTGATGGGGCACGTCGGGAATGCCTTCGTCGTCGCGGTGACGTTGCCGATGGCGATCCTGTTTAGCTTCCTGATGATGCGGATCTTCGGCATGTCGTCGAACATCATGAGTTTGGCCGGGATCTCGATCAGCGTCGGTATCCTCATCGACCAGGCCGTGGTGATGGGAGAGAACGCCGCGCACAACCTGACGCGCCACTTCGGCCATCGACGCGTTACCGGCGACACGACCGAGATTGTCATCAAGGCGTGCCGCACTGTCGGTCGGCCGATTTTCTTCTCGGTCCTGATCACGATCCTCTCGTTTTTGCCGGTGTTCGCCTTATCGGGCCGCGAGGGGAAGATGTTTCATCCCCTCGCCTTCACGAAGACCTTCGCGTTGATCGGCGTGGCCTTGCTCTCGATCACACTCGTGCCGGCTTTGATTCCGATCTTCCTGAGAGGGCGGATCAAGTCAGAAAACGAGAACTGGCTCGTCCGGACGATGATCGAGATCTTCAAGCCGATGTTATCTTGGCTCATGGATCGGACGACGCTCGTTTGCTGGCTGTTCGTGGTGATCCTCGGGCTGGGTTACGTCGCGTCGACGAGGCTCGGTCGTGAGTTCATGCCCGACCTCGACGAGCAGAGCCTGATGGACATGCCGACGACCGTGCCCCGGGCGTCGATTACCCAGGCAGCCCGCGACCTTCAGGTGCGCGACGAGGTCTTGCGAGGGTTCCCCGAGGTCTGGCAGGTTGTCGGCAAGGCGGGACGTGCGGAGACGCCAACCGACGCCGCACCACTGGACATGATCGAGACGGTTATCAACCTCCGCGATCACGAGGTCTGGACCAAGCGAAAGCTCCGTTACGAAGACGCCGTGGCCCAGACGCGGACGGTCCTCGACGCGATGGAGGCGAAGGGGCTATTGAAGCGTCCGGCCTCGGCCGAAGACCGCGAGGGGCTGGTCAGTGAGGCGGCGATGACCGTCGCGACGAAGGTCGATGAGACGCTCCGTGACGTGGCGGTCCATCGACTCGCCGAGTTCCGCCCCGAACTGGGACGCGACCTGATCGGAGAGGCGGTTGACTTCCTGCTCGCGCGGGTCGATCCCTCAGCCATCATCCGCAAGCCATCGGCCGACGAACGCGGTACGCTCGTTGAGTCGCTCGCCAAAACCTACGGCGGTCGGCTCGCCGTCGCGGTCCTGCCCGACGACGTGAGCGACCTCATCCGCGACGCCGCCCGCAGGCTCATTACCTTGGGCATGCTTCGCGACCGCCCCGACCTCCTCGCCCCGACGCCCTCCTCGCTCGAACAGGTTGCCGCGTCTGCCGGTGATTTGCTCGGCTACGCGAAGCCGACCCTATTCTCACGCGTTTCCGATCGGCTCGCCGAGGAGCATGAACGTCGCCTTAAGGAACGGGTCAAGACGCTCAACTGGGAGCTTTTTGACCTCGCGGTTGGGACAGCGAACTGGGCGGCGATCGAGGAGCTGTCGAAGCTCGGGCTTGAGCGGAAACTCTCATCGGCCGTCGTCGATCCCGCGGAACGGAAGAGCCTCCGCACCTCGTTGGAGGGGCCGTTCGCCGACCGTCTCCTGCTCTGGAAGAAGACGAAGACGGATCTCATCGAGGAGATGAGTACCGCCTTGCAGATGCCCGGCTGGGGCAACAGCTTCACCCAGCCGATCGCCAACCGGATCGAGATGCTCTCGACCGGAGTGCGTCTCCCGGTTGCCGTGAAGGTTTTCGGCTCAAAGCTCGACGAGATCCAGCGCGTGAGCCAGGAGATTGCCACGGCCCTGCGCGGGGTCCGAGGAGCCGCCGACGTCTTCCCCGACCAGATCACCGGCAAGGGCTATGTCGAGATCAAGATCGACCGCAAGAAGGCCGCGAGGTATGGGATCAACGTCGGCGACATTCAAGATGTCGTCGAGGTCGCGATGGGCGGGCGGCCCCTGACGATGACGGTTGAGGGCCGCGAACGATACCCCGTCCGCGTGCGTTACGCCCGCGATTACCGCGACGATCTCGAATCTTTGAAGGGCATTCTTGTCTCAGCCCGAGGCATGGGTGCCGACTCCGGTGGGATGGGAGGCGGCATGGGCGCGGCGATGCCGCCCTCGGCACCGGTCGCGTCGAAGCCGGTGCAAATTCCTCTCGCCTCGTTGGCCGATATCCGGGTGGTCGAGGGGCCGTCGATGATTAAGAGCGAGAACGGTCTCCTGCGCTCTTATATCCAGCTTCGTGTTCGCGATCGGGATGAGGTCGGTTTCGTCGAGGAGGCGCGGCGAGTCATCGACGAGAAGATCAAACTCCCCCCCGGCATGTATCTCGAATGGACTGGCACGTTTGAGCATCAGGTCCGCGCCAACAAGACGCTGCGGCTGATCTTCCCGGCCGTGATCGCCCTGATCGCCTTGATCCTCTACCTGACCCACAAGAGCTGGATCGACGCGATGCTGATGATGACCAGTGTCCTGGGTGCCCTGGCCGGTGGGGCGATCTTCCAGTGGTTGTTCGGGTTCAACTTCAGCGTCGCGGTCCAGGTTGGCTACATCGCCTGTTTCGGCATGGCGGTCGAGACGGGCGTGGTGATGCTCGTCTACCTCCACGAGGCGATCGCCGAGCGAGGCGGACTCGAGCGGATCGGCTCGGTCGCCGAACTGAGGCAGGCGATCCTTGAAGGGGCAATACACCGATTGCGGCCGAAGCTGCTGACGGAGGGCGCGGCAATCATCTCGATCGCGCCGATGCTCTGGGCTACGGGCGTCGGTTCCGAGGTCATCCGACCAATGGCCGCGCCGGTACTTGGCGGGCTCCTGATCGCCGATGAAGTGATTGACGTCTTCCTCCCCGTGCTCTACTTCGCCGTCAAGAAACACCAGTGGCGGAAGCTTCACGGGCTCGGGCCTTTCGACGACCGGATCGCGGTCCAAGCCGAACCGGAATCGGAGTCCGTCACGTCTTGATCTACGCCCCCAGGCGTTTTGGAACGGACAGGTGCCGGCGGCGGACCCTCCGGCGCACATGGGGAATCAAGGACGGTCGTTTCTTCTTCGAGAGGATTGAGATGAAACAGCAAAAAAGGAACGTAATGATGCCAGTCATGAAGACAGTCCGGCTCACTCTCCTACTCACGGCCATCGGCGGGATAACCGTAGCTCACGCCCACGACGGGCACGATCACTCTGCCCCGCATGGGGGAACCCTGGCGAAATCTGGCAACAGTCACTTCGAGGTCGTCTTTGCGAAGACGGGCCTCAACATCTACCCGCTCACCGCCGACCACAAGCCGGTCGACGCCTCGAAGCTCTCCGGCACGGCGACGTTTTATCACCCCAACGCGCCCAATAAGCCATGGTTTGAAATGCCGATCCGTCCGGTTGCGGCCCCGGCAGGGCAGACACCAAGCACGCTCGGCCTGGCCGTCGATCTGAGCACGGTCCCGGCAACCGGGGCGAAGGTTGTCTTCGCGATCTCCGGTCTTTCAGACCCTGCGGCCACGACGGCGTCGTTCACCGTCCCGATCGCGATGGCCGCCGAGGCTTCGGTCATCACGGTGGCGAAGGCGACTCAGGCCGATCGGGCCGCGATCGACAAACAGAAGGTCTGCCCCGTCAGCCACGAAGACCTGGCCTCAATGGGCGGACCGCTCAAGGTGTCTCGGGGCAACCAGTCGGTCCTGGTCTGCTGCCAGGGGTGCGTCAAGGACATCAAGGCGAACCCCGACAAGTTCTTCGCGGCGAAGCCTTAATTCGACACGGTGGGGATGGATCGAGCCCACGTCTTGGCTTCACCGCGGTCCATTGCCCGTCCCCGGCCAACCGGGTGGGCCGTCCGTCGCGTCATATGAGCCCCGCAGGCGAATTCTCGTCTGGAAAAACTGTGGGTGGCGCGGGTGGTGGACCGTGCCGAAGCGAAGAAGTTGGGGGAGTTGGGCTCACGGCAGCGATCGGATATCCCTTCGCGGAGCTGTCCGCGAAGGCCGCGGAACTGGAGGGACGCTGCGGGGTTAGGGTGCCGTTGAGATCGAGATCACAAGGTTCATCGAGACTCAACTGTAGCAGCTTGAACCGTCGAGTGCCCTATTGAGTGCCGACCTACAATGTCTTCGGCAACGGTGGGCACGATGTTCAG
>JANXSY010000069.1 GCA_025356435.1 Isosphaeraceae bacterium
GATCAAGAACATCGTCGACGAACTGGGCGGCGAGCGGATCGACATCGTTCGATGGAACGAGTCGCTCCAGGTTCTAATCCCCAACGCCTTGCAACCAGCTGAGATCGACGAGGTCATGCTCTGCCAGCTCCTCGGCCGGGCAATCGTACTCGTCCGCGACGACCAGCTCTCGCTGGCGATCGGCCGACGGGGGCAGAACGTCCGCCTGGCGTCGAAGCTCGTCGGCTGGGACATTGAGATCATGACTTCGGAGGAACTCGACGAGCTGATCGAGAAGGCCGTAAACACCTTCACGCAGATCGACGGGGTCGACACCGAACTCGCAGAGAAGCTGGTCGAGCAGGGGATCTTGAGCTTCGACGACCTCTCGGTCATGGAAATCACCGACCTGGTGAACACAATCGAGGGTTTGACCGAAGAACTGGCGGAAGATATCCGTTCCAAGTCCGAGGTCCTCGCCGAAGCCCAGGGAGACGAGGGACCGCGTCGCAAGGGCGCGAAGTCGTCGTCATCTTCATCTCGTGAGGCCCCCCGGCCGACTGCGGCGACCCTCTTCAGTGACAGCGACCCCGCGAATGGGGACGCGAACCCATCCGCGGCCGACTTGTTCCCCAACACTGACAGTGGCGATGCGACGATCGCCCACGACCCCAACGAGGACCTTAGAGACGACGAGGACGGCGAGACCGCCGACCAGCAGGAACCGAGCGAGGACGAAGAGCTTCGTGATCTGGCCATTGCGGCCGAGTCGGATGACGCCGAAGTGACATCGCCCCCCAGCAATGATGACCAGGACGAGACGGCCCGGATCTTGATCGAGGCGGTCGAGTCAGGCGCTTCATCGGCTGAGATCGAGGAACACGCTGCGGGCGAGGGGACGAATGTGCCGCCCCTGCCCTCCACAGAACTCTTCTCGAGCGACCAGCCCGAGGAGCGAGATTCAGATATGCATCAACCATGAGGCCCGTTACGGGTCATTTCCCGTCGTCCGACCGTTTCGTACGCTACGCTGTTCCTTCCTGACTCGACCCGGTAAGACCGGAGGGCAGGGAGGCCCGGCCGACCCGGTAAAATGGGCTTGGCACGATCGGTAAGATGAGTTCACACGACCGATCGTGCCGATCCGGGCGACCCCCGCCCGGGCCGGACGCCCATCCAGGAGGAGTTGCCGTTGTCCACGCGAGTCCACGAGTTGGCGAAAGAACTGGGAGTTAAGAGCCAGGATCTGCTCGACCGTATTCAGACTTGGGGCTTCGAGGTGAAGTCCAGCATCTTCGCCGGTCTTGACTCGCCCACGGTGGAGCAGATCCGGGCGAAGTTCCACGGCGAACCGGCCGGAACATCGGCCGCGCCCCCGGTCGCCAAGCCGTTGCCGCGCCCCGACAGCCCTGCACCTTCGGAGACGCCCGCCATTCGCTCGACAGCCCCCGCGGCACCGAAACCGGACGTGGCTCCGGTGCCCACACCTCCTCTGCACGCCGCCGCGCCAGCCGCGCCCGCGACGCCCCCGTCTGACCGCCCGGCCACCCAGGTCAAAGCGGCACCCGTGCCCGTCCCGACGCAGGCCCCGACAACGCCCGCTCCGGGCCTTTCAGCTTCGCCCGCGCCGGCCCCGCTCGCCGCTCGCCCTCCTGCGACCCCGTCGGCAGGCCCTGCTGTGGGGAGCCCGTCCGCGCAGCCGCGTCCGAGCGGACTCACCAGCGCGCCCCGATTGGGGAGCGGGTCGGGACCACTCGCCCGGCACACGCCCCATCGCGGAGCTCCGGGCGGACCATCCGCCGCGCCATCGTCGCCTCAAACCACCGCCGGGCCGGGTGTCCCACCCGCGCCTTTGCGACCGGAGCCGAGGCCGAATCCGTCATCGCCGCCGCCCCTACGGCCTAGCGACTCCATCTCGCCGGGTGGCATTCGGTCCGGCGTGCGGAACTTGAACGCCGTCCCCGCGCCCCCCCGTCGTACCGACGGCGATAGCCAGGTCGGGGGCGACGGTGCGAGACGAGATCTGCGCGACCAGCGCAGTCGTCCTCTCCCGCAAGTCGCCGCGTCGTCCGCCCCGCTCTTGCAACCGAGGCGGCCAGAGAGCCGTCCCGCGGCGGGTCCCGAGGTCAAGACGCAGCGCCCCGAGATGAAGTTCACTCGCGAGCAACTGCTCGAAATGCGGCAGTCGGGCAATATGGGGGGAGTCGCCCCGCCCGCGGTGCCGGGCCGAGGCCCTCTGCCGCTGCCCCGCCCGGGTGCCCCGCGACCGGGCGGCGGCTTTGGTGCGCCTCCGACCCCACTCCAGGGACGCGGACCGCTCGGCCCTCGCCCCGCCCTCGGCCCCGCGATGACGCCGCCGCCGGCTGTAATCGACGAGGAAGAAGAGCGTAAGAAGGGTGGTGGCAAGGGTGTTGGCGGTGCCACTGACCGCCAGGGCCGCCGCGTCAAGCGTGACCAACGGGCCAACGCCCGCGTCACCTCGCCTGCTGCCACGACCGAAGAAGATGACGCTCGCGGTCGCGGCAACCGTCGCGGCCTGCACTCGGCCGGCCGCCGTGGCCCCGTCGCCCCGACAAAGAAGACCCACGCAGAGATTGAGCCGCCGATCACGGTCCGTACCCTCTCGACCGCGACCGGCATTAAGGCCAACGACCTCATCCGTAAGATGATGAACAGTATGGGTCAGATGGTCCACATCAACGCGAACCTCGACGAAGAGGCGGCGGTGATGCTGGCGATGGAGTTTGGCGTCGAGCTCGAAGTTGTCTACGAGCGGACAGCCGAAGATGACCTCCTTGACGTGATCTCTGGCGAAGGTGGCGAAGAGAGCGAGACGCTCCCCCGCCCGCCGGTTGTCACGATCCTCGGCCACGTCGACCACGGCAAGACGTCGCTTCTCGACCGTATCCGCCGGTCGAACGTCGTTGATACCGAGAGTGGCGGCATCACGCAGCACATCGGTGCCTATACGGTCGACCATAACGGCCAGTCGATCACGTTCGTCGACACGCCGGGCCACGAGGCGTTCACTGCTATGCGGGCCCGGGGAGCGAACGTCACCGACATTGTCGTTCTCGTCGTCGCCGCCGACGACGGCGTCATGCCGCAGACCCAGGAGGCGATCGCCCACGCCAAGGCGGCGAACGTCCCCATCATCATCGCCCTCAATAAGATCGACTTGCCGAACATTAACCGCAACAAGATCTTCACCGAACTCGCGATCCAGGAACTTGCCCCCGAAGGCTTCGGCGGCACGACTCCGGTTATCGAGACTTCGGCCATTACGGGCAAGGGGATCGCCGAACTGCTGGAAATGATCGGCCTGGTCGCCGAGACCGATTGCGTGCTGACGGCCCGGCCGTCGCGTCCAGCGTCGGGAACATGTCTCGAAGCCTTGATTTCCGAAGGCCGGGGCACGATCGCTCGCGTCTTGGTGCAGGACGGCACGCTCCGCGTTGGCGACGTAATGGTCTGCGGCGATGGCTACGGCCGCGTCCGCGCCCTCTACGACGACAAAGGCCGATCGGTCGAAGAAGCTGGTCCGTCGAGTCCCGTCGAGGTCTCCGGCCTCGACAGCGTTCCGACCGCTGGCGAGAAGTTCGCCGTGATCAACGACATCACCCGCGCCCGCGAAGTCGCCGAGACTCGTCGTGAGCGTTCGCGAGGCGTCGCCCTCGGCGACCGCCAGTCGATCACGCTCGAGAACCTCTACACGAAGATGGCCGAGCAGAAGGTGAAGGCTCTCAACCTGATCCTCAAGACCGACGTCCAGGGATCGCTCGAAGCCCTCACGAAAGAACTCGAAAAGCTCCAAAACCCCGAAGTCCCGATCCGCGTTCTTCTCAAGGGCGTTGGCGGGATCTCGGAAAGCGACATCCTTCTTGCCGAGGCCTCGCAGGCAATCGTCATCGGTTTCCGGGTCGCCCCGGAGGACCGCGCCATCCAGCAGGCCGAAGAGAAGAAGATCGACATTCGTCGCTACGATATTATTTATCAGGTGACGGACGAGATCAAGAAGGCCGTCGAGGGGATGCTCGTCCCCGAGATCGAGGAGGTCCACCTCGGCCGGGCTCAGGTTCGGGAACTCTTCCGGATCTCGAAGGTCGGGCTGGTGGCAGGCTGCGTTGTCACCCAAGGGACGATCGAACGATCTTCGAAGGTGCGTGTCATCCGCGAGGGCCGCGAGATCTACAAGTCGGGGATCGAGACACTCAAGCGATTCAAGGACGACCAAAAGGAAGTCCGCGAGGGCTACGAGTGCGGCATCAGGATCACCAACTTCGATGACCTCAAGGCGGACGACACCATTGAGGCCTATCGGATCGACGTGATTCGCCGGTTCCTCTGATCGAACCCGAGTCGGGCCTGAGGGCGGGACGAACCGCCCGGCCCGCCAAGGGGGAGGACCTATCGGATGTTTTTGGCGGCGATTCGGCTCGAGATTCGCGTCAAAGATTGCCACGCTGTCCGGGTCAAACGCCGACGCATCAGGGCGATCCTGGAGAAACTTCACAAGCATTTCAACGTCTCTGTGGCCGAGGTTGACCGGCGTGAGCACCCGTCGGAGAGTGTGCTCGCTGCGGCGGCTGTCGCCGAGACCCGCCGCGAAGCCCGCGAACTGCTCGGGCGCGTCGCCGACGCGCTCGCCGTCCATCCCCGTGCCGAACTGCTCGGCCACGTCCTGATCGAGGTCTGACGAGCGATGCCTTCCCACCGCAGCCTGCGCATGGCCGAGGCGATCCGAGAGGTCGTCTCGCAAGCGATCCTGTTCCAGGTTTCCGATCCCCGCGTCTCAGGCATTACTGTCCTGAACGTCGAGGTGGCCGGAGATCTCAAGACAGCGACAGCCTTTGTCTCGATCATGGGAAAGCCCGCCGAGCAAGAGAACGCAATGCGCGGCCTCAAGAGTGCCACCGGCTTCCTGCAATCCCTCGTCGCGGCCAGGCTTCAGACGCGATTCACCCCCGTCCTCACCTTCAGTCGAGACGACGGGATTAAGAAATCAGTCGAGATGTCGAAGCTGATCGAAGAGACTCTGGCCGAAGACCGCAAGGTTAATCCCCCCAAGCTCGTGTCCGGTGACGACCCCGCGTCCGGTGACGACCCCGCGTCCGTTGACGGCTCCGCGTCCGAACCCGCCCCAGACGTCGACGACGAGGAAACCCCGTGAGGTGGCGGGGACGACTACCCGGGTCCCGGGTGCTGCCGTCTCCGAGCCGCCCGTCCCCTCAACTTCTCCTCCACGCGGATAATGCCCAACATCATGGCCACATTGAACAAAGCCCAATTCCTCGCCGACGTCCTCGTTCTGCTGAAGAAGCGATATAAACTCGATACGGCCGTCCAGAAATTCTCGGTGCTCGAGGCGGTGGTCTACGGCATATGCCACGAAGATGCGACTCGAGCTCAGGCCGACCAGGCGCTCGCGAAGTTCAAGTCGGGCTTCTTCGACTGGAACGAGGTCCGCGTTAGCTCCATCTCGGAAATTCAGGATGTGCTCGAAGACGCTAAGATTCCCGATGCCGAGGAGCGAGCCTCGAAGCTCCGCCGGTTCCTCCGCCAGCTCTTCGAAAAGATCTATGGCTTCAGCCTGGAAATCTTGACCAAGAAGCCGATGAAAGAGTCGGTGAAGTCGCTCCAGGAATACGAAGCTCTCGCCTCCGACTTCGTCCTCGCGACCGTGACCCGGCTCGCCCTCGGCGGTCACGCCATCGGCATCGACGTCCCCACCCGCCGCGCCCTCGAACGGCTCGGGGTCGCGGAGCCGGACGTCGACTCCTCCACGCTTCGTGGGGCCATCGAACGCGCTGTTCCCAAGAATCGCGGGATCGAATTCGTTGACCTGATTGAGGAACTCTCGCACGACACCTGCGTCGCTGGGATTCCCAACTGCCCTCAGTGCGAGTTGCGGAAGATCTGTCCGTACGCCGTGGCACGCAAGTACGAGACGGCCGTGGCCGTGAAGGCACCGACTGTTCCCAAGTCGTCGACCGCCGCGAAGCCTGCCGGCTCGTCGATCAAAGTGGTTGCCCCGCCCGCAAACGCCCACGCCAAGGCCGCTCCCGTCCCCGTAAAAACCTGCACGATTAAGACGGCAACTCCCGCCCCGCCCGCGACTTCGAAGGACGTCCCCAAGATTCCGGTCCCCGTCGCGAAGACCTCTAAAGATAAGAAGCCGGGCTCATCCAAGGCGTGAGACACTTCCCTGAAGGTGAAGCCCCGCCTGAACGGCCTCGGCGAGTCTACTCGTCCTGATTTTGTGCGCCCTTGATATGGAATCGATGACCGTCCGTCTCGGGTTTCTCTCCCGTCTCGCGACGATTCGGTCTATCCATGTCGACGTTGACGCCTATAATCCCGAGAGCTTCCTCCCACCCGTGATCGATCGAATTTCCCTCGCGATCACGAACCCGCAGCCCGCCCTCCGGATCTGGTCAGTGTAAGGCGCTTGCTCACGAGACGACGGATCGAAGCAGCCGGCGCTGTTTGACCATCATCCCTACCTTCCTCCAATCCATTCCTCCAGGAATTCCGACCATGCTGAAAACTTTGATCCCCCGCGTCCTCGTCGAAACCGTTCACGGAGTCATCATCGCCCGGTTCGCCGACTCTGACCTCATCTCTGAAGAGGTGATCGAGGAGACGAAAGACCAGTTGCTCGCTCTTGTCGATGGACTTAGCTCGTCCGATGTGCTGCTCAACTTCGCCGAGGTTCGATTCATGTCGAGCACCATGCTCGCCGTGCTCCTGAAGTTCTCCCGAGAGGTGGCACGGGTCGGCGGTCGGATGAAACTCTGCTCGATCGCCCCGCACCTGATGGAGATCTTCGTCATCACCCGCTTCAACCGCCTCTTCGACATCCACGAAGAAGAAGCCTCGGCGCTCGACTCGTTCTGACTTGGAATGCCTTGTTCGAAGTTTTTGCGAAGGCTCTGGACGGTCGTCTTCCCTGGTCTACAATCACCAAGGCAAGTGGCGACCCTTCACGCCTGAGATGGCGAGATGGGTGTCACCTTTGTGACGGATCTAAGATTGTTCAACCAGGGAGACGTTTCGATGCGCAAACTGCTCAGCCTTGCTGTCCTTCTGTCCTTCGCAGCCCCCGCCTTCGCCGCCGAGAAGGACATCGTTGACACCGCCGCCGGTGCCGACAATTTCAAGACGTTGGTCGCGGCGATCAAAGCCGCCGGCCTTGTCGAAACCTTGAAGGGTGAAGGTCCGTTCACCGTCCTCGCCCCGACCGACGAGGCGTTTGCCAAGCTGCCGAAGGGCACGGTCGAAGCGCTTCTCCTGCCCGAGAACAAGGCCAAGCTGGTCGCAATTCTCACCTACCATGTCATCCCCGGCAAGGCCCTCAAGTCAGACGTTGCCAAGCTCGGCGGCAAGGAAGTCAAGACAGTCCAGGGCAGCAACGTGAAGGTCAGCGTCGGCGACGACGGCGTGAAAATCAATGACGCCAAGGTCATCGCCACTGACATCGTGGCCACCAACGGTGTGATCCACGTCATCGACAGCGTGATCATGCCGCCGTCCAAGGAATAAGACCCCCTCTGGGCTCATTCCGATGCCTTGATCTCGGACTCCGCGAATACGTTTCGCGGGGTCCGTTTCGCTACTTCCAAACCGTTCGTTCGCCGTACGGTCGATGTCGATGTCGACGATTATGGTTCGGTCCGATCCTACGGACTAACAAGCATGAGACCTCGCGGTTTCACCTCCTGTGAGCATTAGAGCGCGTCCCATTTAAGTATAGCGGTAGCCACAGTGTCGGATATGATTACGACACTCGGATTCGGTGAACTCGTCGATCCGCCTCCCACACGCCGCCCAGAGGGCGTCGACCGTTCGCTCGGCGGCCGACCGCAACAGCCACTTGAACTTGGAAAACACCGTCTCGATCGGATGGAGATCGGGGCTGTATGGCGGCAGGTAGAGCACCCGGGCCCCGACGGCTTCGATCGCCGTCTGGACTCCCGCGACCTTGTGAGCGGAGAGGTTGTCCATGACGACGATGTCACCGGGCTTGAGGGTTGGCACCAGATGTTGTTCGACGTAGGCGAGGAAGATCGCGCCGTTGATCGCGCCGTCGACGACCAGGGGGGCGGTAAGCCCCGAGGTGCGGAGGGCCGCCAGGAAGGTCGTCGTCTTCCAGTGGCCGTGCGGGACGCGTGCGAGCAGTCGGGTCCCTCGCAATGACCGGCCACGCGTCCGGGTCATGTTGGTCTTCGCCCAGGTCTCGTCGATGAAGACGAGATGGTCGGGATCGTGGTCGGCTTGGGTGGCCTTCCATGCGACCCGCTCCGCCGCGACGTCGGGGCGATCCCGCTCGGCGGCGATCAGGACTTTTTTTTAAGGTGAGCTTGATCGCCCGGAGGGCCCGGCACAAGGTCTGAACACTGAGGTCAGTTTGCAACCGAGCCTTGAGTTCACGTAGGGTTATGTCGGGCGTCTCGGCGATGGCCGCGCGGATGCGGTCGGCCTCGGCGGCCCACCGGGGCGTCCGGTGTCGCGTGCGAGTCGGGGCGACCTTGCCGCTCTCGCGTCGCTCCTGCTTGATGCGTCGG
>JANXSY010000074.1 GCA_025356435.1 Isosphaeraceae bacterium
CTGGCAACGGCGACCTCGGCAACCAGGGCATCCACCAGATGGACCTCGCGCGCTGGGGCCTGAACAAAGACGAGTTCCCCAAGGCCGTGCAGGCGAGCGGAGGCCGGTTCGGATACAAGGACGACGGCGAGACCCCGAACACCGAGTTGGTCTCGCTCGAATACGACGACAGCCTGCTCCAGTTCGAGGTCCGTGGCCTCCCCACGAACGACGAGATGGGGGCCAAGGTCGGTGACATCTTCTACGGCACCGAGGGGGTGCTCGCGATCACCAGCTACACCACCTGGCAGACCTATCTCGGACCGAAGCTCGAAAAAGGCCCCGGCGGCTCAGGCGGCGGCGACCACTTCGCCAACTTCCTCAAGGCCGTCCACGCCCGAGACTCGAAGGTTCTCGCCGCCGACATCAAGCAGGGGCACCTTTCGAGCGCCTTGTGCCACCTTGGCAACATCGCATTTCGTCTGGGCCGAAAGCTCCAGATCAACCCCTCAACCGAGTCGTTCATCAACGACCCCGAGGCTGATCGCATGCTCACTCGCGAATACCGCGAGCCGTTCGTCGTGCCGACCAAGGTCTGATCTTCGGAACCCACGACACCCCCCGTTTTAACCGATCTCCTTCTCACGCTCGGCCTCGGTCGGGAGTGAGAAGGAGACGATTTCGGGGCGATCCGTCTCCCTCCCCTGAGCTTCATGCCGCAACAGGAGAGCTTCGACATGGTCTTCGAGTGCCGCGAGACGATGGACTAACGCAATCGCATCAAGTTGCGTCGCGTCGATCGGACATCCCTGCTCGACGACGAATCGCTGGAGCGATCTCATGTCTTCATGATGAAGATCAAGGCTCTTGCCACGAGCCTCGTCGCGGGCATCGACGAAGTTGAGTCGCTCGACGAGCGCTTCTCGAGACCAATGATTCTGCTCCATCGATGTTTCGAGCGCAGTGAGGCGAACGCTCAGAGCCTCCTCGCGAGTTTCGGCCCGATTGAGCCGCTCCACGAGTGCTTCGCGGCCCCAGAGAAGGCGGTCTTTCTCGACTTCAACCGCACCGACGCGAGCCTCGACGATGCCGACTCGCGTCTCGAATGCCTGGCTCCAGTCGAGCAGGCCGTGAGCGATCGGCTCGACGACCCGACTGATCTTTTGCTTGAGACGGTCGTAAAACGTAGGAACTGACATCGTTCGCCCCTTCCAAGACAACCTGATCAGGCGCAAAAGGGTTCTTGAACGATGGCGTGAGAGAGCCGTTCGGCCATGACGGCCATCCGATACGCATCGTCCCGGGAACCCGCGCCCTCTCTCGAAGCCATCGATGCCTGTTCGAGCGTGCGCTCGATCTTTGGTATCAAGGAATCGAGATGAAAGTCACGCCAGACGACGGCCTGGACACGCCTGCCGATCGGTGCCAGGTCAATCTCACCTCGGATGATCGCCGCGATCACGTCGGCGAAGCTCCGGGCACGCCGCAAGGTTTTCCAACAATGGACGCCGTGGACCAGCCGCTCAGCGATCCCACAGGCTTGAGTGATCAAGGGCACACACCCCTGCGCGGCGGCTTCAAGGGGCGCAAGGCCGAATGGCTCGCGTGCCTCGGTCGGGAAGGCGAAGAGATCGGCCTGGGCGAAGCATAACGGCATCTCCGCCTGTGGACGCCTCCCCCAGAACCGGACGTGGTCGTCGAGCCCATATTTCTGGACGAGACTCGGGATCGTGCGGTCGATGATCGGCCCGTAAACGTCGATCTGAAAGTCATCAACTCCATCGTCGCGGAGCAACCTTGCCGCCTCGACAAGCAGGTCGATTCCTTTATCGCGCGTCACTCGGGCTGCCGACACGACCTTGAGGAGACCTGAGCGGTAGAAGCTCGTCCGGGGCGGCGGCCGATCGCCCACGATCCAGTTGGAAAGGACCTCAACTTGACCGGAAAGTTTGAGCCCCTTGGCCTCCATCCGGGCGATCATCGACTGGCTACACGAGAGATATCGACCCGTGATGAAACGGTTGAAAAGTCGAGCGAGCTCGGGGACGACTCGCCAATTATTGCTGCACAACAGCAAGGGCACTTCGTCACCTAGATGCCAGACCCACGGGATTTTCCGGTACTGGAGGCAGCCCATCAGGCCGAGGCCACCGATCCCGTTGAGCATCCACGCATAGACCACGTCAGGCCGGAAGGAGTCGATTTCTTCAAGGAGCACATGGACATTATGCGATATAAACCAGTTCGCGCTCGCGTCCCAGACCTGATTGACGGCGGGATGGCTCTGAGACCGGGTGGCGTTGTACCAGATGTCGATCAGTTGGAAACGGCGGAGGACATGGGGTTCCGGCGGGACGGGTTCGCGAGGCGTTGACGTGAGAACCCGAACGTCGTGGCCCCTAGCGCGGAGGCCTTCGACAGCCTGATTGCAGGCGATTTCATAACCGCCCAGTATATCGGGCGGATAGAGATTGCTCAGGACGAGGATCTTCATGACGCCGCCTCCAGCCGCCTTCGTCCGGAGAGCTCTCGGTCGTAAAGCTCGACCATCCGGGCTCCGGCGATGTCCAGCGAGAATTCGGCCTCGACCGCGTGACGCCCCTCTGCCCCCATCCGCTCGACGAGTTCGGGATCACTGGCGAGCGAGCGGAGTTGCCCGCTCAGTTCTTCGATCGTGTCGAATACAAACCCGGTCCGGCCCGATCGGATGTACTCGGGCAGCGCCGCGACATTCGAGCCGATAACGGGGGTGCCGCAGGCCATCGATTCCAGGAGGGTGAGTCCCATCAATTCAGGCGCGGCGTAATAGTCACCATAGCAATCGTGATGGACCGAAGGGAGCACCGTAGCCCAGGCATGACGATACAGATCGAGAATCATGCTGTCGTCGGCATCCGTGACGAACTGGACGTTTTTACCCTTGGCCATCCCACACAAGAGCTCGAAATAAGCGGCGCGATAGAGACGGCCACAGACGACGAGCGGCATGTCATCCGGCAAGGCACGTAGGAGTCGGTCGATTCCCTTATGCGGCAGGAGACGGCCAACATAGAGCATATGCGTGCGCGACGCGGATGTCGGGGACGGGGTGAAGGCATCGGAGTCGACCCCCCCTTTGATCACACTGATCGGCGTCGGTCCTTGATAGAAAGTCTTGCCGAACTCGGAATTGCTGACAATCCGATCGGCCAGATGGGTGACGCCGACGCTACGACCGAGGTTGCTGCTCTCACCGCCATGATCGGTCAGATAAACCGGCTTACCCAGTTGCTTCGCGATCAACAGGCCGACTTCGCTACAACGGGTAAACACCGTATGGATATGGACAAGATTCGCCCCATCGAGCGCGTCCGGCAGATCCCAGGAGAGGACGTCAAGCGGATTGCTCGGCGTTTTTGCGACAGGGAGCACTCGCAGGGTTACGCCGGGCGCGACGTCGCGTCGAGCGGGCGACGGGCCGAAGGAGATCAACTCAACCTGATATGCGCCCTTCGAAGCCCGGACAACGCCGCGAGCCAGGTTGGTCGGATACCGCTCACCGCCGCCGATGCAGGACTCATCAGCGAAGTAGAGCGGCGACAGGTAGGCGATCTTCGGCACAACGGCGCTCCCAGGCGCGACCGCGACCAAGAGGAAAGGACACGGTCGCGCCGGGTTTTATCAGAGCACTGCCGAACGGTCAAGCCGAGCCGAGAATGGCCTCGCCTTGGGGTGGCGCTCAGTCTCGCTGGGCAATCTCCTTCGAGCCTTCGGGCACCTCGGGCGACTTCCAGTCGAACCACTTCTCGTTGAAGTCGATCCGCCGCTTCTGGCTCATGGCAAGGTTGCTGGTGAGCGCGATCACGGCGTCAGCAAGCGCGACCTCACCACGGCATCTTGGCATATATCTCTGATCTTTATCCTCGTGATAATTCGATGTGTTGCCGTTGCGGATGCAGAAGGCGAAGTGCTCGAGCTCTTCGCGATAGCCGCGTGAGGGGTCGGCGACGGCGACTCCGCCCAGGCTAGAAGCAGCGGTCGGCCCCGCGGCGCTCGGGCTGGCTTCAAGGACCGGCTTGCCCGCGCCCTTGGTCTCAACCGTGATGCTTGTCGACCGTGACGTTGCCCAGTTTCCCGCCTCTTTGAAGAGGAGGATGTCTTTCTCTTCCTCGACGAACATCGTCCCGCTCGACCCCATGACCTCTTCGCCGTAGCGCTCATAGGCATTGGTGTTGATCGAAGAATAGGTGACGACGGTGTGATCCTTCTCGCCCTTCCCGGGAAACTCGAGCGTCACGAAGACGTGGTCGTCGACTTCGCGGTCGTCGGTGTAGAAGAACTTGCCGCCGATGCCGGTGACGGCGAGCGGGTGCTTCTTGCCGAGGAAGATCGAGCAGGCGTCGAGCTGGTGGCTACCAAGCTCGGCCATCAGGCCCGCGCCCGTCCGGTTGTAGAGCCGCCAGCGGATGAGTTCATCAAGGCTCTTATAGCCATATTTCTGATAGTCGATCTTCTCGTCGTCGGGCGGGATCGCGGGCTTCCACGAATCCTGGTAGACGACGTTCCCCTGCCTGTCGTGGACGAAGACGGGGTCGCCCTTCGTATCATAGACGGGCTTGCCGTCCTTGTCTTTCTCGATGAGCGGTCGGGCGTTGTTGCGGTGCCAGAGGGCCTTGATGTGGCGAATCTCGCCGAGTTGCCCGCTCTGTACCAGGTAATTCGCATTCTCATAGAGAGCAGAGTAGTGCCGCTGGTGACCGATCGCGAGCAACTTATTCTTGTCGTGAGCCGACTTGACCATCTGCTTACACTCAGTGACGTTGTGCGCCATGAGCTTCTCGCAGAAGACATGCTTGCCCGCGTTCATCGCCTTGATCGCGACCGGCGCATGCAGCCAGAGCGGCAGCGCGATGATGACCATCTCGACCTTCGGATCGGCGAGCATCGCGTCGACGTCGTCGTAAGCCGTGAGGTTCTTGACGTCGTCGGGCGTGTACTGCTTGTGGTTGCCGAACTCCTTCCGCCCTCGCTCACGCTGGGTCGGCCGGATGTCGCAGAAGCCGACGTAGTTGACATATTCGCGGTTGTGGTCGCGGATCATCGCCTGGCAACCTTCATTGCCGGTGCCGATGATCGCGGCGTTGACCGCCTTGCCAATCTTGTTGTAGCCGAAATAGAACGCGCCCATCGCGGGGGCGGCGGCGGCGGCTTTGAGGAAATCGCGGCGGGTCGAGCCAATCGCCGTGTTGGCGTTCAGGCGGCCCAAAGCCCGCTGCTCAGGAGTCAGGTTGGTCATCGATCGCTCCGTATCAACGGGTCTGTTTGGGTTTGATAGATACCGCGACGCGCTCACCCGGAGCGGCGTTGATCTCAGCCACGATCTCGCTGGCAAGCCTGGCGTTGGCGCGACGTGCCCGGAGCCGGTCAATCCAGCCGAACAACAACGCGTCGAGGCCGAGCCAGAGACCGCTGGGAGTGGCGGCCAGCGACAGACAGGCGAAGAATTCGATCAGGTTCTTGTTGACGATGCTGTAGTGCCCCTCAGCATTGGGGGCCTCAGGAAGTCCCGGCCACGGCGGCATGCTGATGTAAAAGAGCATCAGAAAGCCCGACGCCCCGAGCGCTGCGACTGGCGTGAACAGCCCCAGCATCAGGCAGAGGCCGCAGACCGTGAGGCCGATCATCGTGACGAAATCGGCTTTTTGAACTTCGGTCAGATCGGGCTTGTACTCACCCAATCCGTCCTTCGCCTTCTCCGCCTTTTGCGTCTCATTCGCCAGGCCAACCCACGAGTCGCGGAGGACTTTGGTCCAACCGTCGATCGGGGCGACAAGCGACCGTCGGTCGGATTCGAGACTCTTTCGCTTGTCGTAGAATCGCTCGACCTCATATGTCATCTTGTGCGGTTGGGCCTCGATCCGCGCGAGTTCGTCGAGTCCATCCAGATATTTCTTGATCTTCTCACGATTCTCGGGGTCTTCGAACCATACCTGCGCGAGCGTCTCTCGAGCGGTCAGTTCTTTGCCGGCCTGCTCCTGCTGCTCGGTGTCGAAGGCGTAGTAGTTGGCAACCCGACGCTGCTCGGCCAGCCATGAGTCTTTGAGCCTGTCGATATTCAGCGCGTCCCGGCTGTCGACATCGGGGATCAGGCTCCGAAACTGCCGGGCGAACGGTCCGGTTGCGTTCCGCTGATAGCCCTCTGAACTGAATGAGGGGCCTTTCGTCGGCTCGAAGTAGCGACCGAGATAATGCTTGCCCTCGGGCGTCGAGAGGATTTTCTGGAGGCCCTCGTACATGAGGTGCCAGCCGATGGCGATGCGCAGCAGCACGAGGAATGCAGCGCCGAAGAATCCCGGATAATAGCGTCTCAAGGCGGCCAGGGGACGCTCCTTTATCTCAAGAGTGGAGAGGGATCGGGGGATGTCCATGCGGGCACGAAGTCCGCATCGGTGATTCCCCAGGTCATGACGACGGGCCGGGTCGGGTCGTCCCCCCGCAGGAGGAAGATGACGCCGACCTCGGGATGCTTGGTGATATAAGCGGCGGTCTCCCCCGTCCCGAGCAGGTAGAACGCCGTCGAGAGTGCGTCGGCCTCTGCCGCCGTCGGCGCGAGGACCGTTACGGAGAGCGGGCCAGCCTCGGGCGGCTCTCCCGTCCGAGGATCGATGAGATGGCCGTAGACTCGGCCCCCCTCCTCGAATTGCTGAAACGACGCCCCGGAGGTGCCCATCCCTCGATTCCTCAGCCTGACCCTGCCGACGGGCGACTCGGAATCGAGCGGGTTTCTGACCGCGACCTCCCAACGACCGCCGAACTGGTCGGGCGGCGAACCGAGCGCAAACAGGCTCGAACGGCCGCCGTGGATCAGGGCCGAGGTCGGGAACCAGTGGTCGCGGACGACCCCTGCTGCCCGGTCAATCGCATAGCCCTTACCGATCGATCCGAGGTTGATGCTGACTCCCGGACGATCGAACGCAACGGTCATCGCCTGGCGATCAAGCGTCAGATGCCGCAAACCGGTTCGGGCCCGGGCGTCGGCGAGGGCCTCGCGATCGGGGATTTGTCGCGGGCCTCGCGTGAAGCCCCAGGCCACTGAGAGCGCCCCCGAAGTGACGTCATAAGCCCCCTCCGTCGCCTCACCAATCGCGATGGCGCGTTCGAGCAGACTGAACAGGCGAGGCTCAACCATGACCGGTCCGAGGTGGGCCGAGGCATTGAGGAGGGCGATCTCGGAGTCGTCTCGATAGACGGTCATCTGGATTTCGAGCTCGTCAACGACGTCGAGCGCCCTTGTCGCCAGCTCGATCGCACCAGGCGTCCGGGCGGGCAGGCGGACCTCGAAATACGAGCCCATCGCCGACCGCGCGGCATTGATCAGGTCATAGGCGGAGGACCGGGACGCCTCGGACTTCGCCGATTCGTTCGATACGGGACGAGTGCGCAGCCGAAACAGGTCGCGTCGGCTCACCGAGCGTCCCACGGGTCCGGACTGGTCGCGCGACCCCGTCATCGTCCGTCGATCTCCGGTCTTGAAGCGGCTTTGGGCCGCTGGGATTTTACCAATATCTTCATGATATCCAAGGTTCCGATCGCCGAAAAGGGTCTGTCGATAAGGTTCGTCACCCCCGGTTGTCGCTGAGCGCACCGCGAGCGATCGGCCCTCACTTTGGGGCCTCGTGAACGCTATTTAGGCTTTTACCGATCGACTATCGCCGATCTTTGCGGTCGGGATCGACGGTCATGAACACCGGAACGGTCGCATATTGGCCCTTTGACGACTCATTCGTGCCCATCGGCGAGGTGGGCGGACGCGAAATGATGGGTTCGTTCCGGATCG
>JANXSY010000081.1 GCA_025356435.1 Isosphaeraceae bacterium
AGCTTGCATGGCGACCTCCGAGTGGTCATGCAAGCTTATTCAATCGGTACAGAGGGCGCCAGTCGGTCGTGAGATGCGATCTAGAGCATCAAAATGTATGGAAACGAATCATCCGCTATTTGAGCCGGTCGTGACGAAAACGGGCGGCCCGAAGGCCGCCCGTGGAGGTTGACAGGGGTGTGAGGCTTTGAGGGCCGGCCGGGCGGGTTATGCCCGATGCCTGCGGTGCTTCGTCGCCTTGGCCGGGGTTGGTACCGCTGGGGCGACCATCGGGATTTGCACGACTGTGGCGGTCTGGATCGCGGGTGCGACCGGGCTGGCGGAGGGGACAAGGCGGAAACCGTCGCCAAAGGCGTAGTTGCCCCGTCCGTTGACGTCACGCACCGAGTTCTGTGGGATCTGGACCACGACCACACCCGTCTTGTTGTAGCCGCCGGTGAGGTTGAACTTCACCGTATGGGCGTCGATCCAGGAGAGGCTCGTGGCGTGAACCGGGTTCGACTGGGCGACGCCGCTGCCCGAAATGATCAGGTCATTGGGTGTGATCGTCGAGGAGTTGACGTTCGCCGAGAAGTCGACCGTGATCGAGCTAGGGGCGGCGTCGGAGGGCGTTTCCTTGCCGAGGGCGAGCGGCATGCCGCCCTGGGCGAGCGAGGAGCTGACGATGTGGAAGGCTTGGCCGCCGGTGGCGATCCCGCCAAGGCCGTGGTATTCGAAGGCCCCAACGTCGGCCGGGCCGGTGCTCTGGTCGAACGGGTTGCCGCCGGGGAAGGCGTGGCCCGGGACGCCGATGACGCGACTTCGATAGAGGAAGTCAATCGACGGGGCATAGGTCGGGTTAGCGCGATCGATGGCGGCGGAGGTCTGGGTCAGGTCGAAGCTGGCGTCGAGGAAGAAGTTTGCGGGTCCGTCGACGGTCGGCCGGGGGTCTCGGGGAGACACGAATGCCGGAGCGCCCGTGAAGTTTCCGAGGCCGTCGGTGTGGGTCGAGACGAGGATCGCGGGGTTGAACCCGCCGCTGATGTTGAACGTGTCGTCGGCCGGGCTGTTGACCGACGGACCGTTGTTCGAGAAGAGGTTGCTGAGGACGAGTGCCTTGTTGGGGTTCGTCGCGACGATGGCGTTGCCGTTGCGAAGCTGGGTCAGGTCGTGGTTCTGCCAGAAGATGTTGTTGGCGAGGACCACGAACAGGGGGGTCGAGTCGGAGGCGTAGATCGCGACGCCTTGGTTGTTGAAGGCGATGGTGTTGTTGTCGATGTAGGTGTCGATCGCAACCGAGGAGGCCCCGGTGCCGTCGATCGAGAGCCCGATCGTGTTACCGATGATCCCGTTGCTGAAGATCTTAGCGAAGACGACGTTGGTCCCGAAGGAGGTCTGCTGGATGCCGATGCTGGAGTCGATGAAGTAGTTGTGGTCGACCACCATATCGGAATTCACCAACTGGAGGCCCACCGACCCGGACGCGATCGGACCCGAGGCAGGGTTGCCCTGGAGGGCGCTGGCGATCGTGAAGCCGGCGATCTCGGTGTTGAGCGTTGATCCGCCGGCGACGCTCGTGAGATTGAGGCCCGTCACGGTCGCACCGTTCGTCCCCAGGGGGGCGCGGATGATGGTCTGGAGCGGATCGCCGGGGATGACGTTCAGGTCGGTGCTGGCCAGGTCGGCCGAGCGGAGGATGACGAGCGACTTGAGGTTGATCGCCTCGGTATAGACGCCAGGCAAGACCGCAACGGTATCGCCGGTCCCGGCGGCGGCCAGGCCCAGCGCGATGGTCGCGTATGGGTTGGTCCGGTCGCCGACGGTCGCGATCGGGTTGGAGATGTCGGCGGCGGGGCCGACGAAGAGGGAGTGCTGGAGCGTCGGCGAGAACACCACGAACGAGTTGGTGAAGTCGATCCCGCTCCCAAGCGGGTTGCCGGCGATGTCAGTCACCGGGGTTGAGCCCGTCCCACCGATCGAGACACGGTACAGATCGTTGGCCAGCGGTGCTTTCTGACTGCCAATCACGTTGAACGTGACCGACTCGGCCCCCTGCGGCCCGCCGAGATACGTGAAGGAGAGGCTGTTGGGGTCGATCGCGACGGGCACGTCATTGCCGTTGCCGAAGATGCCGTCGCCGCCCGCCCGGACGACCTTGATCGAAGTGGCGGTGATCGTCGCCGGGTCAATGTTCTTGTTGAAGGTGATGGTGATCGGGACGCCGTTGGGAGTGACGTTCGAGACGGTGTTCGTCGCCGGGCTGGTCGCCGTGACGAGCGGCCCGTTGGTATCGATGACGAAGGAGGTCACCGCGCCGGTGGCGATATAGCTGCTCAGCGGGGCGTTCACGGTATTGGAGATGTTGCCGCTCTGGTCGACGACCCGAACGCGGGCGATGCTGTAGCCGTAGTCGTCGTTGCTCTTGACCGGCGGGGTCTTGGTGTAGTCGAAGGAGAGGGCACCGTCGGGGCCGACGTTATAGGGCGAGTTCGGCAGCGACGTGGTGATCTTGACACTGAAGTTGCCGTTGATGTCGGTCGTGCCGACGCCCGCGTCGATCAGGTCGAAGACGCCGTCGCCCTTGGTCGAGATGTCGATGTGAACCGTCTGGCCCTGGAGGAAGTTCTGCGGCGGGAAGATATCGGTGATGCTCCCCGCGAAGCTCGGCGTCGGGTTGTTGGTGACGCCATCGATCCGGTTGGAGTCGGACACCGGGTCGAGGTGGAACGTGTTGGGCAGGATCGACGGCGGATTGGTGTCGATCGTGAAGGTGACGAAGGTGTTGCCACCTGGGACGCCGTCGCCCGAGGGGAGCGGCAGTTGGGCACCGGTGGGGGTGTCGCCGACGGTGTTCTCGCCGTCGAGGGCGTTGCCCTGCGGGTCGCGGATAACCTGCGAGCCGGTGCCGAGCAGCTCAATCTTGTATTCGTCGTTGGTCAGGACCAGGCCGCCGACACCGAGGTTAATCGTGAGGATGTTGGTGATCGGATCAAACGAGAGCTTGCCCGAGAGGTCGATGAAGCGGTCGGCGGTGCTGTTGCCGTTGCCGAAGAGTCCGTCGCCGCCCGACGCCTGAAGGAGCACGGTCTTGTTGTTGATCGTGTTCGGATCAAGGTTATGGTCGAGCTGGATCTGGATGGTCTGAGGGGCGATGTTCGTGCCGGCCGGGGTGCTTCCGATCGAGTAGATCGACTTGGTGGTGGTGCCCGTCTGGCTGGTCGGATCGGTGAAGGTTGCCGTCACGCCGGTGACGTGAGGCGGGAAGATCTGGATGTATTCGAGAGCACCGATGTCGAAGAACGGGCTGGCACCCGAGCCGAGGTTGGGCTTGTTGGGGTCGTCGACGCGAAGGTTGCCGACCTGGTCACGTTCGCCGCTGATCGGGGCGTAGTTAAATGTCGCCGGATTCGAGAAGGGGCTGGAATAGCTGCCGGGCGTCCCCGCCAACTGGGGTACCCACTCGCTGACGTAAGTCGGCAGGGGCGAACCGGGTAAGAAGATGTAGTCCTGCGGGGTCTGCGCTCCACCTTCGCCGCCGAACGGGTTGCTCCGGCCGCCGAGTGCTCGGACACCGCCTTGGGGGCCGAGGATCTGGGTGGCGGCGGGGTTCAGCACGTTGCCAAGGCTGTACGGCCCGATTTCGGAGCGGGCCGAGTCGATCGCCGCCGAGTTACCGGTGAGGCTGAAGTTGCCGGTGCCGGGGCTGGCGAAGGCCGGGTCGCCGGTGAAGGAGTGGAAATCTCCCAGGAAGCCCGCCGCCGACGTCTGGGTGATGTTCGCGGCGTTGCTGAAGTAGAGGTTGTTCTGCCCCTGGCTGCCCGTGACCTGGCCGGTCAAGGCGATCCCCGCGGTCGTCGAGCCGTCGAAGATATTGTTCATCGCCAGGAACTGGACGTGCGAGAGGTCGTTCGTGCCGTCATAGACGGCGGAGTTGATGTTCAAGCCAACCGCATTGTTATAGAACGTGTTGTTGAGCAGCACCGCCTGGGCCGGGGCGGGGGAGTTGGCGTCGGGGACGAACGTCGAGTCGATCTGGACGGCGATGGGCATGTTCGAGAATGTGTTGGCCGAGAAGAACGTGTTCGTCGGCTCGCCCTGCAGGCCGCTCCGGTAGACGAGCGGCCCGGTGTAATTCTCATTGACGAAGATCGCGTTGAAACCTTGATGGGCGTAGAAGCCGATCTGGCTAAAGCTCGCGAAGTTCGAGTTCGAGACCGTCATCGCGTTCGGCTGATTGAACTGATCGCCGTAGTTGGTCGCGTTGCCGCCGAGTACGCTGGGGACATTTTGCGGCAGGCCGAGCCGCTGGCTGTAGTAGTTGTCGTCGGGGCCGAAGCCGCCGTCGCCGTTGATGTCATACGTGCGGATGATCCCGCCGCCGATCTGCTGGATGCTGCTGATGAACTTGATGTCGGCGTTGTCGATGATGTTGCCGAGGCGGGGATCGTAGAGGTTATAGCTGGTGGCAGCGAGCGCCCCGAAAGTGATGTTGCCGCCGTCGCCCGGTGCCGCGGCTGCATTATCACCCGTGATGGCCTGGTTCATGGTCACGCCGCGGACGGTCGTGCCGACGGACTGGTCGTGGATCGACGTGATGATGACCGGAACCCGGCTCTGGCCGGTGGTCTGGTTCGCCCCGATTCCGACGAAGCGGATCGAGCTGTTCACGCCGGTGTCGATCAACGAGTCGGCGGGCGGGTCGACGCCGTTGTCCATCCCGACAACGAACCCGGCACCCTGATACGCCTCAGAGCCGATCGTAGCGGTGGTCTCCGTGGTCAGCGGCGGGGCCGTGCCCTGGAGCTTGATGATCGGCGATTCGCCCGGCTTGGCAATCGTCTGGCCATTTGCGAGCACCGTGCCCGGAAGGAGGCTTTGGATGGTGAGTGTGACCGAGGGAGCAGGGATCGGCGAGAGTTGGGTCGTCGAGCCTTGCGGCGGGAGAAACGACCCGCCGAGCGTGATCGTGCCTCGGACGATATAGGTCAGGTCGGTGAGGTCCCAGACCGAGTTGACGTTGGTGGTAGTGCGTTCGCGATCACCTGGAGAAGTGCCGACGACCCCGAGGCCGTTGTAGTCGTTCCCCTGCATGACGTTGCCGCGGAAGAACGGGTTGCCAAACTGGAGCGGGCGCGTCGGGTCGGCGGCGAAAAGGCCATCGCCCGTGATGTTCATCGGGACGTCGGCGTTGCCATAGAAGTTATTGTTCGTGATCGAAACGTGCGTGCCGGTGCCGTTCTGACCGAAGCCGCCGGCACCCGAGAATTCGAGCGCGTGGCGTCCAGTCGTCCCGCCGGACGTGTTAACTTGACCGCCACCGTACTGGATGGTCGCCTCGTCAATCACGGCGACGGCCGGGGAGTCGATCTGGATGCCGCCCCATCGTACCGTGGGGTCAACGTGCCCGATCGTCGGCTGGAGGGGGCTGTTCGGGCCGAGGTTGCCCGAGTCGAGGGGCGCGACGATCTGGGTCGACAGGCCGGTGATCGGGTCGAAGTAAGACGTCGACGCCGTGTTGTCGTAGAGCGCGGTAAAGAGGGCGTTGGCGTCGCCCGTGGTGTTGGCCCGGAAATTCGGATTGGGCAGGCCGTTGGGGAGCAGGGGGCCAAAGGTGGGGTCGGCGTCGAACTCGTTAATGTAGGTCCGGTCGCCCACATTGAGGCTGGCCTGCCGGGAACCCTGGCCGAACCCGCGGACTTCGATACCGCCGCCCGAGCTCACTTTCACCATCATGCCCGGCTGGATATAGAGCCGGTCGGGCTCGGACGACGTGGCTCCGCCTGTCTCTTCGAGGAAGAGCCCTCCGACCACCAGCGGCGTGGTGATGAGATACGGGTACGGCGAGGAGAGCGTGAAGTTCCGCTGTCCGCCGTTGGTCGTCGAATTGACGGGATAGCTGATGGCGTTGGTGGCTTCGGCGACGCCGTTGACCTCGGCACGGATGTAGATGCCGTTGAGGCTGTTGTTGGCGAAATTGATGTTACGGACGAGTGGGCCCCGGGCGCTGGCATCCTCGCGGAGCGAATCGACGTTCGCCGAGAGTGCGGCCTGGGCACCCCGACCGAGGCCCGTCTGGGAGATCGAGGTGTTGGTGATCGTCGGCCGGGAGTTCTGGAGAGTGATGGCGTCGTAGCGGAAGCCGATCGTCTGGGGAACCGCACCGCCCGCATAGCTGAGCGTCGAATAGTTGAGGATCGACATCACGTCGTCGCCGCCCGAGATCGCGTCAGCCCCTCCGGGACCCTTGAGGCGGTTGTTCTGAGAGGCAGTGGGGCCGGTCTGCAACTGACCGGGGAAGGTCGACGACCGGTTCGCCTGGTCGAAGTTGCGGAAGAGAATGCCGCCCCAGTCGCCGCCGCGGGGTGCGGTATTAGAACCGTCGTGGTTCGAGTCGCCGGCCACGGCGTCGTTGGCGTAGGAGGTGAAAATAACCGCCTGGCCCGGATTCGAACCGCCGAGCGCCTGGAAGGCACTGCCCTGGTTCTGGACCAGGATCGATGCGTTCTCCAGCTTGACGATCGCGCCTGGCTCGAAGGCCAGCGTAGTCATCGCGGGGATCGCGACGCTGCCGTCGTTGAGAATCGGATCGGTGCCAGCGGGGGCCTGGATCACGAACGTCTGCTGGGTCGAGATCCCCGTCGTGGGGTCGAAGACCGAAGCCCCGGGTAGGGCCACAACGACGACTGGGCCTTTCGCCGAAGCGACCTGGGCTGCGTAGAGGGCAGAGCGATGGAACTGGCCCGCGCCCATGCGGTCAAAGGCGGGGTTGAAGCCGGTGCCGAAGTTGACCGACGAGTTCAGGTCGCCGCCGTTTGTCGACGTGTAGCCTGCCTGCGGCGCGAGGGTCGGGAAGGGCTTGGCAAGGCTGCCGTCGGGGGCGTTGGCCGGGTTGAAGGGGTCATCCGCTGCGCCTGGCTTGGCGTAGATGATGTTGCCATTGGGGACGACCGAGTAGCCGGTGAGGAAGGCACCGCCGGGCGTGCCGTCGCCGGAGAGGCCGATCCGCTCTTGGCCGGTGGGCAAGAGGTCTTGATAGCTGCCGTCGGCCACCTGATTGCCGAGGAACTCGCCGTCGAGCTGATTGCCGAAGAGGTCGACGATCGAGTTGCCTTCGACCTTCGAGTTCGGCACGTAGAGACGGTAATAGTCGGGGGTGAGGGTGAAGCCCTGCGGGAGCGACAGGACCAGGCGATTGTTGTATCCGGGCTGGCCGGGCTGGGCACCCGCGATCGAGTTGGTCAGCGTGACCGTCGTCCCGGCGGGATTGACGCGTGAATAGCCGTTGCCCGTGTCGGTAATGCCGAGGTCGCCGAAGTTCCCGTCGGACGTCCCGCCCTGCGTGTCGGCCGAGCCGATCAGGAGGACGTCGTTCGTGTAATCGACACCGCTCACGAGCGGGTTCGAGAAGTCGACGTTGAACTTGTTCGGAGGTGCCTCGGCCCGCGGGGTCGTGCCCGGCAGCGGCACCTCGTAGAACGAGCGCGGGCCGCTCTGGACCCCGTTGGGGCTGACCGCCTGCACTGAGGTGATATAAGCCGCCTCGGGCTGCAACTGGAAGAAGAACTGATACTGACTGCCGAGGTTTCCCGGCGCGGGGGCAGTGTTCCCGAGGAACGGGTTGCCCGCGGCGTCGCGGAGGCCCGAGAAGCCCGGCTCCTGCGTGTGGGCGACAAAGACGTAGTTACCCGTCGGGAGGCCGGTCGAGAACGTGAACGTAATCGTCCCCGTATACGGCTGGTTCGTGAGCGTCCGATTGGTCGTCGAGACGAACGTCGCGGTCTTGATGAAAGCCGACTCGTCGACATTCGGGATCGTGTAGTTGCCGTTCGCGTCCTGCTTGAGCAGATACAGCGAATAGTTGCTCAGGTTGTTTGCCGTGGCGGGGTCAAGGGCCGGGAACGAGAGTTGGGTTGGGACGGCGAGCGGGCTGCCGAGCGTTGAGGGCTGGACCGTGTCGGTGACATAGACGGTAAGGTTCGGCAGACTGCTGATCTTGGCACCGACCGGCAGCGAGGCCCCACTTGCGTGAGGCGCGCTCGTGTCCAAGGTCGGCAGCGTGGTGTCGACCCGGAACGAGAGGTCGAGGAGACCGGAGAAGCCGGGGAGCGGCGGCGAGTCGGGCTGCGCGATCGCGAGGAAGCGGACCCGGTTCAGGCCGTTGGGCAGGTTGGCCGGGGCCTTGATCGTGAAGCGGCCGTTGGCGTCGGTCACGGCGAAGACGTCGTAATTCCCCGTGAAGCCACGACCGCCAGGGCCGACGTTGAGGTCAAACGTGCCGAGCGGCACGGCCTGGCCCGTGTTCGGATTGGTGTGCTGGAGGCCGTTGAACTCGACAAGGACCGTCACCCCGGCACCGACGCCCGGGAAGGTCGCGCTCACCGTGCCCGTGAAGCTGGGCTGCTGGAGGTTGGTATTATTGTCGTTCGGGATGCCCGTGTCGGAGCCCGGGGCGAGCCCCACCGCACTGAACAGGGGCGCGGTCAGCGTCTTGACGCCCAGGTCTTGGATGAAGTCGCTTGACTGCCGAGGGGTCGGCGGGGTCGTGACGGGCGGCGCCGCGTTACCCGAGGGGAACGTGCCGTTGAAATGCCCGTTAAGCGGGTTGCCAACGAGATCAACGACGCCGGGGCCAGTCACTTTCCCGGTCGAGTCGGTCGGGGCCGTATGGACGACGATCGCGTAGTGGTCGGTCGGCAGGAGGGTCTGCGGCAGCGCCGAGAGATCGATTGTCGCCGAGTTAGAGACTGGGTCGTACGAAATCACGACCCGCGTGTCGTTCGTCACGATGACGTTCGCCGGGTCGTTGTTGAACCCGCCGTTCGGGTTACCGGCCCGGACGAGCAGAATGTTCGACGAATTGATCGTGCTCGGATCGATCCCCTTGTTGAAGACGATCTTCACGATCCGACCGTTCAAGGTCGTGTTGGACACGACCGGGGGCGTTATGTCGGCGAGAGAGAAGCTATCGTTGAACGTCTGGACCGTCGAGCCGTCCCTGGCCGTGATCGAGCCGGGGGCGATCTGATCGGTGAACTTGCCGTTAGCGTTCGCGCCGGGCTGCCTGGTGAACAGGAATGGGAACGAGACCTGGGTCGGGAAGCTCGGGTCGTCGACCCCGCTCGGCTTGCCGAGGGTGACCGTCACGCCAGTCGGTCCCGTGACCGTGAGCGAGTTGGCCCCGATGCTCGACAGGACGACCGGCTTGCTGAAAGTGACGACGATTGAATTCGGGGTCTGGGTGAAGGTGCTGCCGCCGCCCGGGGTGATCGAGGTGACCGTCAGATTGCCGACGGCAGCGAAGGCCGCCGGCACCATCCGCAGAGCGCCAGTGGTATCGCCGGACAGGAGGCGACGGCTCTCCAGGGACTCGAGGAACGGCAGCCGTCGCAGACGGCGAAGTCCCTCGCGCCGAACCGAACCCAGTTCCCGTCCCGCTTGATTGAAGCTTCCCATCGACAGACTCCCCGGTAAGCCCCGAAGCCCCACTTCCCCCACGATCTGCGGCCGGCTTCCGGCCTCACGACGGGGGAGGGAACTCAAATGTTCAAGGTGACCTGACCTATCGCCCGAAAATCGACCCAAACTGGCCGCGGCAGAGATCATCCCGATCGTCCGCGACCCCGACTCGCCTTCTATCCTCAAGGCCTACCGACCAGCTCATCTCGCCCTGACCCCGCGTGCGGGCCTTCAATCCTCAAGCCGCCGTAGCGGTCTTGTCAACGTTTTGCGATATCAATAATTGTGCGTGCAGTTCGTGGGCATCGCATAGCCATCTCAGTATCCGTCGCAACACTGATTGGCTACATGCACGCATTCAATCATTGCCACTGCGGACACCGCCGTCAAGTTGGTTCTGGTAAAATTCGCCGGAAGGATACGATCAGAGGTGCTGAGCCGGGGCGAATCCGGGTGCTATGCGCAAGGCTGCGCGGCGAGTGGATCATTCGAGTGTGATCCATCCTCGGCCAAAGTCAAACGATAATGGGACAAATGAGCCCCATAGATAATTTGGGGTGTCTGTCCGGCCTTCATCGAGCGATAGGATGATTGTGATGATCGCAGACGCATTTCGCCAGGGCCTCTTCCCGGCCGTTCCGGTACCGCACGAAGCGGGGGGGCGGATTGATGCCGAGGCCCACGAGCGCTACGTTGAGTGGATGGCGTCGCAACCGATCCAAGGAGTGGCGGTCTGGACCGATTTGGGCCGGGGGACGAAGCTCGGCGAGGCGGGGCGATCGTTCGTCATTCGTGCCTGGCGAGATGGCCTGGGCGGCGGACGATCAATTCTGGCGGCCGTCGGCCCGACGACCGAGGAGCGTCGGCCCGACCTGCTCATCGAGTCGGCCGCCGAGATGGCCCGATCGGCGGCGGAGCAGGGGGCGGACTGTCTGCTTGTCCTCCCCCCGACTTTGCTCCGAGGCGCGCGGGGAGGCGAATCCCCAATCCTCGAATATCACGCCGCGATCGCCGAGGCGGGCCTACCGATGGTCGTGCAGTATCTCAACGAGGCGGCGGGAGGTGTCTCGTACTCCCCTCACGTCTTGGCCCAACTGCTGGCAAGGGATGACGTCTTCGGCATCCGGATCGCGACTCTCGACAGCGTGATGACTTATCAGCAGATCGTCGCTTTAGTTCGGAGAGTCGCGCCGACGAAGCTCATCATCTCGGGTGAAGAGCGGTTCCTCGGATACAGCATGATGTGCGGTGCCGATGCCGCGATCGTCGGTCTCGCCGCCGCCTGCCCGTCGCTCCTCGCCGAGTTCGTCGCGAGCTTCTGGCAAGGGGAAGCGGCTCGCTTCCTCGCCCTCAACTCGGTGGTCGACGACTTCGCACAGCAGACCGTCCTGCCCCCGACTCAGGGCCTGGCCGGTCGACTGCTTTGCTGCCTCGTCCACCAAGGTGTCCTCCAGGCGACGGCCGCCCACGATCCCTGGGGGCCACGGATCGGCCCGAGAGAATTTGAACAGATTGGTGAATGCCTGGCC
>JANXSY010000141.1 GCA_025356435.1 Isosphaeraceae bacterium
TCGAAACCGTTCGGCGACGACCCGATCATTGACTCGAACGACGTCAATCTGGCCCGATTCCAGAACCCTGAAGAACCAGCGCTGCCCGCCCCGCTGCCGCTCGACGAGCCACCGCCGTTCCCGAGCGTGACTCCGGGCGGAGGTGCTCCGCCAAGCGAGCCGTTCGGCGGGGGAGCGAGCAGCCGATTCAGCCCCGCTCCCGACACAATGCCGGCGATCACCGCACCGGCGATCGAGCCCGGCCAGATGCCGTTTTTCGGTCGCGGTCGAAAAGGCCCGGTCGGCGCCGGCCAGCCTTCGGGGCCTGCGCGGTCGCTCTATGACCAGTCGAATCCGTCTGGTGCTGCACCCGGTTATCCGAGCGGTAACCTCAACTCGGGAATCACCGACCGTGCGGAACCGTTTACCGCAAACCGTGCGTATGCCGACGTCATCGCTAGTGTCGACGAAGCACCCACAGCGAGCTTTGTCGCGGGCTTTGGTGCGAGTTCCTTCGGCGGCCTCTACGGCAGTGTTTCTTTCACCGAGAACAACTTCAACGCGCTGGCGTTCCCACGCTCGTTCGATGACTTCCGCCAGCAGCGAGCCTTCCGAGGTGCTGGGCAGCAATTCAGCATCGAGCTTTCGCCCGGTACGCTGATCAATTACTACTCCATTCGCTTCTTCGACCCCGCGCTGTTCGACCTTCCCCTCGGATTCGGCCTGCAAGGCTACCAGAGTAGTCGTTATTTCCGCGACTGGAAGGAACAGCGTAGCGGCGGCAAGATGACCTTCGCACACGTGTTCGGCGTCCAGTCCGCCGGTGAAATTGGTATCCGGGCTGAAGACGTGAACCTGAACGGGTTCAAATACCCGGCTCCGGCCCTCCTCCTCGACGCCGCCGGCCACACGACGCTGATCTCGATCCGCCCGAGCTTCAAGGTGGATACTCGCGATAATCAATACCTGACAAGCGCGGGCCACTATGCGGAAGTGGCCTACGAGCAGGGCTTCGGCACCTATAATTTCGGCAAGGTCACGGCGGAGGGACGGCAGTATTTCACCGTCGGCTCGCGTCCTGATGGTTCGGGCAAGCGGGTCGTGACGCTCCGAGGATTCATGGGTTTTGCCAGCCAGGACACGCCGATCTACGAGCGATTCTTCGCAGGCAACCTGAACAGTCTTCGAGGCTTTCAGTACCGCGGGATCGGCCCTTACGTCCTCGGGGTGAACACCGGCGGGATCATGACATCGCTATCGACCGTCGAATACCGCTTCCCCTGGAACGCCAAAGACACCTTCCAGCAGGTCTTCTTTGTCGACTCGGGTACGGTCGAGAACAGCTACACCCTGACGAATTATCGCGTCGCGATCGGCACCGGTATCCGAGTGACGATCCCACAGATCTTCAAGCAAGTCCCGCTCGCCTTCGACCTTGCCTTCCCGATCTCGAAGGGGCCGAACGACAGGCTCCAGGCGTTCAACTTCTCGATCGGCGGCTCGTGGTGAGTCGCGGCTGACTTCAATAGCGGATCAGGCTGAAGACCTCGGCCGGTTCGAGCTTGGCTCGGCCTCCGAGGAATCCTAGCTCGATCGCGAAGGCATACGCCACCACCTCGGCCCCCGCCTGTCCCACCAATCCCCGGCAGGCTTCCATCGTCCCGCCCGTGGCCAACACGTCATCGACCAACAGAACTCGCCGACCTACGGCGAGTGCGTCGTTGTGGATGTGGAGCGTATCCCGACCGTACTCCAGGTCGTATTCGAGCGAGAGCGTCTTGTACGGCAGCTTGCCGGGCTTACGGATCGGCACGAAGCCGACTCCAAGGGCCAGGGCCAGCGGAGCGGCGAAGACGAAGCCCCGAGCCTCAGGTGCGGCCACGACTTCGATACCCCGGCCGCGAAACGCATCGGCAAGGCCCTCGACCGACGCACGAAACGCATCGACGTTGGCAAGCAAAGGTGTGATGTCTTTGAAGAGGATGCCAGGCTTGGGGAAGTCGGGTACGTCGCGAATGAACGCCCGAAGGTCAATGGCGGACGAACTCATGGCGAAACGATCTCCGATCAGGTGGTCGCGCGTTGAAGGCGACGTTTATACCCGATCGGAGATCGTTTTCGTAGGGTCGAGATCGAAGCCCGTCGTCAGGGCTTGAAGGAATCGAGGTCCGACTTCGCGGCCATCGGAGCGGACGAACCGCCGATCGGCGAGAGGTCGTCGGATTTGAGGGGGGAGCCTGCGTCTTTACGCCGACGCCACCACTTGCCCTTGGGCTTGGGGTCGTTATCCTCGGCACCGAGGGGAACTTTGATGCCGATGAATTCGGTGCCCCCCCGAATCGAGCCCGACTGAATCGGACCCAAGCCGCCGACGTAGCGGTCTTTCGCGTTCGACTCTTCGAGCTGGGTGCCCGACGACCAGACCAGTTGACCGCTCGACCTGTCGTAGGCGAAGAGGGCGAGCTTGGCGACAGCGTGCTGGTCGCTCGACTTGGCGATCGACATCTCGGGGATCGTCCCCGCTGGCAGCCCGGTGATCGTCTGAGGGATCGTCGTCTGCGGAATGCCGAACATCCAGTTGTAAGAGTCTGTGCCGTATGCCCCGACCCTTGCCTCGACGATGAACTGGGCCTGCTCAGCCTTCTGGCGGATCAAGACACCCTGCGTCAGCATCGCTTGTTTCAGGCTCGAAACGACCCAACCCTGGTCGACGGCCGTGACATTCGTCGTGTCGAGGAAGACGGGCACGCCGGTCAGCGGCCGAAAGTCGACCTTCTGAAGAGCGCGATCCCAGGCGTTGGTGAGGAGGAGCTGCTCGGTCCCGGTTCGGGCTGTCCCGGTCTGCTTGACCGTGCCGCAACCGACACCCGAGAGCGCCGCGACCGATAGGGCGGAACCGACGATCCGGACCAGACGCCGACGAGGCTGCGCAGTCATAAAGAACCTCTCTCGGGCCGGATTATCGGAGATATTTGCCGCCGAGCCGCTTGGCGGCCTCGCGAAGCCGGGCCTCGGTTTCCGCACGGTCCGGCCGACGGCCTCCGGAAGCTCCCTTGCCGACGATCACTTTGGGGTCATTGACCGTGCCGGTGATCCGGATATCGGCAAGGTCGCCGAGTTCTTGCTTGAGGTCGCCGAGGATTGCCCGCGCCTCGGCCGGCAGCTTGCTCGCGATTCGGTCGTGGATTGCTTCCGACTTGACCCGGTAGTCGAGTCGGCCGTCGAAATCGGTCCAACCCGCGAGGATGATCGGCAGGCTTGAGACCTTGAGCGTGAGGTCGTCCGTCGTGACCCGGCTGTTCTCGATGGCGAAATCGGACTCAACCGAGCCGACGCGGCCGGCGGCAGGGATCTGTCGGAGCGCATCGAGCGAGTCCAGCAGCTTCGACCGCGAGAGGTCGATCGGGTTCAGGCGGATCGCACCATGACCTTTGAGCGACGACTTCACTGCGTCGAGCGAGTCACCTCGTCCCCGGAGGGCGAGTTCAAGATCAACCTGGCCGTCCAATGATCGGGCCGTCTCCGAGACCACGGGCACGAGCAGACCGATCGACTTCATGCCGACACTCAGCGACACGCCCCTCGCCCTCAGTTCGGCCTCGAAGTCGGGAGTCGACTGGCCGCGATCGTATTTGGCGGCAAACTCAAACGAGCCCCCGTTAAGTCGGCCCTTGATCGACGGGATCGTCGCCAGAGTGCCCGTCCACGAGGCGCTCCCGCTCGCCTCTTCGAGTTCCACCCGCGTCTCGCTGGGGTCGTCGATGACGACGACGCGGGCTCCCTGGAGTGTGAGCGCGATCGGGGCGCGAGGCGAAGCAGGCGTCTCCGTTGTCTGAGGGTCGGATTTTGGATTGCAGGCGAGCAAGTCGGCAAATTCGAGCGAACCGTCGGCGCGTCGGTGGATTCGGAGGTCAAGGCGATCGAGGGCGATATCGGTCGCCTTGCAGCAACCCATGATCATCCGGAACAGGTGGAGGTCAAGCCTGGCCTCGCCGACCTTGAGCCAAGGGTCATCGGCTGTGGCATGTTCGGCGACCTGCACGTCTTGAATCCGAAGGTTCCCCAGCGGCCCGAGATGGATCGACCCGATCGCGACCTTCCGACCCGTCGCCGCTTCCAACTCCCGAACCAGCCGCTCTCTCGCCCACTCGGTCGGCACCAGACACAGGACGGCAGTCCAGAGCGTCGCCGGGACGAGGGGGATCGCAAGCAAGAGAACGAAGAGACGTCGTCGAGTGATTCGTAGGAATTTCATCGGGAGACCTCCATGCCTCCGCGCGGTCGCGGACGCCAATCCTCGCAGGCAGGTTGCCAATCGGTCGTGGTCAAATCGTGGCGATCATCGATGACTTGATATCCGACAGCACCCTTTCGGGCAACCTCAGATTCGACGCGGCGGATGGAAACGTGGAACGAAACCCAGCTCCGGCAGGAGGATGACTCCTCCCGGTCGGGGACGTTGATCGAAGCGTCGGGGCGGGATAGGCTGGGTCTGAAAACCCAGGACGGCCGGAGAATTTCGATGCCATCCCCAATCGCGATCTTGATCGCCACTGTTATCGCCCGTGGAGGTGGTCGTTGATTTTCCTCATTTTTACCTCTCTCCTCGTCGCCGCGCCCGCTCAGGTCGTCCCTCCGGCCGATCTCATCATCACTCACGCCAAGGTGTTGACCCTTGACCCGGCGGACCGCATCGCCGAGGCCGTGGCGATCCGCGACTCCCGGATCGTGGCGGTCGGCACGAATGCCGAGGTCGAGCGGCATGCCGGTCCCAAAACCGAGCGCATTGACGCGGGAGGGAAGACGCTTCTACCGGGCCTCTACGATAGCCATGTCCACCCTCTCGGCGCAGCGACCAGCGAGAAGGATCACGCGATCCCGGTCTATCGGTCGCTCGCCGACATCAAGGCCCATATCACTGAGCGCGTGAAGCTGCAACCGGCAGGGACCTGGATCGTCGTACGATATGCCTTCCCGACCCGTCTCGATGAGAGCCGGTTCCCGACCCGAGCCGAGTTGGATGCGATCGCCCCCGATCATCCCGTCCTCCACCACGCGGGGCCTGCGGGCATGGTCAACACGAAGGCTCTGGAGCTTTCGGGGATCACGAAGGAGACCGCCAACCCGCCCGCCGGGGCCATCGTTCGCGACCCGAAAACCGGCGAAGCGACCGGGATGATTCGTAACGCCTATTCGGTGCTCAAGGGCTTGCCCAGCTTCATCGGGTCGGATGATGGTCCCGGAGATCGAGAGCGGGTGAAAGACCTGTTTCGTCGTTACAACTCACGCGGGATCACGAGCGTCGGCGACCGGTCGGCAAGCGTGACGGCGCTGCGGATCTACAGAGAACTTCGCGACGGAGGCGAATTGAGCGTCCGAGTGAACGCGACTCGCGTCCTTGAAAATCCGCCGGGAGAGCGATCCGCCGTTGTCGAGGCGCTCCAGAAGTTGGCCGCCGAAAGCGAGACCGGCGAGCCCAACGGGCCAACGGGCGTCGGCGATCACTGGGTGCGGGTGGGGTGTCTCAAGGTGTTCCTTGACGGTGGGATGCTCAACGGAACGGCCTACATGCGCACCCCTTGGGGCGTGGGGCCGGCCTATCAGATCACCGAGCCGGATTATCGCGGCCTGCTTCTCGTCCAGCCCGGCCCGCTCGCGATCATCGCCGAAGAGGCGGCGCGACGTGGCTGGAGCATGACGGCCCACGTCGCGGGAGAAGGGGCGATGGATGAACTCCTCCGAGCTTATGCCCACGCTGAGAGGACCGTAGGCATCAAGGGTCGCCGCTGGACGATCACCCACGCGAATTTCACATCCGCCGCGAACCTTGCTCTCTGCCGTGATCTGGGGGTCGGTGCCGACCTTCAACCTGCCTGGATCTGGAAGGACACCCGGACCCTGATGAAACTACTCGGCCCAGAGCGTATGGCCTGGTTTCACCCCTATCGCAAGTGGCTCGACGCCGGGCTGACGATCGGGGGCGGCAGCGACCATATGATCCGTCTCGACGCAATCGAGGCCACCAACCCCTGGGACCCCTGGTTGGGAATCTACGTCGCCGTGACGCGGCAGACCGAGGGGGCGGGCGTCCTCAATCCCGACCAGCGGTTGACGCGCGTCGAGGCGATCCGATTTTACTCGGTCAATAATGCACGTCTGAACGGCGAAGACGCATTCAAAGGTTCAATCGAGCCCGGCAAACTCGCCGACTTGATTCTGGTGACGCCCGATCCCTTGATCTGCCCCGAAGCCGATATCCGCAACGTCCGCGTCCTCTGGACGATGGTCGGAGGCCGAAAGGTCTTTGCGAATCAATAGACGCCGTGCAGCGGACCGCCGGGAGCGGCCAGGGCGTCGACCCTCCGCGTGATCTCAGGGTCGTCGACAAGTGGCGGGGCGTGATGGGGCTTGATCCGGGCGTCGATCACGAGCGGCCCTTGACAGCCCCAGTGTTTGTCCTCGATGAACGACCCAATCCCATCAATATCCGCTGCGGGATTCGAGCGAGTGAATGTGACCCAGATCCAATTCTTGATCGATCGTGCGGCGAAAGCGCTGTCGTCGACCAGGACGATCAGAGGGAATGTGATGACCGGACTGTCTGGACTTATCGATTCGGCAAAACCTCGCACGGCGTCGCGGTACGGCGGGGCCTCGATGACGAGCACCCCCGGTAAGGCGACTCTCGGATCGGAGTAGCCGTGAGGAAGTGACAGGTCGGCCGGGACATCGAGAGGCAATTCTCGACGCTTCGGCCCGCTCGCCGCGACGACGAGCTTCGAGCCTTGATTCAGGCCGTGACCTGAGTAATCAAGGGTGTCCATCGTGGTCCGGGTCTGGAAATGGAGGTCGTTGTTCCAGTCAACCCGCTCCAGGACGTGTCGGAAGAACGCGGGGAGGTCGTTGATATCGAGGTCGGGGTTATCGTCTTTCGAGACGATGAAGAGGTATTTGGCGAGCGACATCTGCCCCTGACCGAGAATGGCATTCGCCTGCGTCAATAGCTCTTGCGGCTTTCCAGGACGGCCATATGGGACGTATCGCTCGCTCCCGACCGCGAGGAGCAGGGGATGGACTCCCGCCGCATCGACGGCATTGACCGCGGAGACGCCCGGCAAGACCGTCGGGACCAGGGGACCGGTCAGTTCGTGGATCAGCTCGCCGAACGAGGTGTCTTCCTGCGGCGGCCGACCGACCGACGTGAACGGCCAGATCGCCCCCGAGCGGTGGTAAATGGCCTCGACCTGCAAGACGGGGAAGTCGTGGATCAGGCTGTAATACCCAAGGTGATCGCCGAACGGTCCTTCCGGCTTCGTCCGACTGGGGTCGATCGTGCCGACGATCGCGAAATCAGCCTCGGCCGGGATGGCAAGCCCGCCGCCCGGAGGCAAGACCATCCGCACTCGTCTGCCTCCCAGCGCGCCTGCGAAACTGAGTTCGGGGAGGCCCTCGGGGAGTGGCATCACCGCCGCGACGGTCATCGCCGGAGGCCCGCCGACGAAGATGTTCACGCGAAACGGACCTCCCCGACGGATCGCCGCCGCGTGGTGGATGCCGATCCCCCGGTGAATCTGATAGTGGAGGCCGACCTCTCGATTCGGCATATAGTCGTTTCCTGCCAGTTGAATCCGATACATCCCCAGATTCGACTTCGCGAGGCCTGGGCGGTCGGGGTCTTCGCTGTAGACCTGCGGAAGCGTGATAAACGGCCCGCCGTCATTCGGCCACGACCGAAGTTGGGGGAGCTTGTCGAGCGTGGTCTGGTGGGCGAGGATCGGACCGTTGCGGACCCGCTGCGGCAAGAGATTTAAGGCTGTGAACGGCACCCCAAGATATCGAAAAGGCCGCCTGAGCGCGACCGGGGGCGCGACCTTGAGCTCGACCAGTTTTCGCACGGCCTCGATCGTATCCCGGAAGAGGTAACGGGTGCGGGTCATGGTCCCATAGAGGTTTCCCAACATCGGGAAGGCTGTCCCCTTGACCGCCCGAAACAGGATCGCCGGGCCGCCGGCCTCGTAGACCCTGCGCTGGATGGCCGCGACTTCGAGGTCAGGGTCGACGCTCTGCTCGATCACACGGAGTTGGCCCGTCGCTTCGAGGTCTCGGACGCAGTCGGCGAGTGTCTTGTATCCCATGCGGGTAGCGTACTCAGAGCCGAGCCGTTCGGCCATCCCGCGTCGCGCGTGGACAATTGGGGTGATGATGCGTAAAACTGAAGCACTATCCGTCTCCTCCAGGGAAAGGTCGGTCTTGTGAACGTGGTTGCCGATCCCGTCAGTCCGCAGGTTGATAAGTCGGGCCGACGTGTCCGGGCGATGTTTGCCTCGATCGCGGGACGTTACGACCTCCTGAACCATCTCCTGAGTCTGAATATCGACCGTTCTTGGCGACGATTCACGACTCGCACCGTTCCTCCCATCGAAGGACTTCCCATCCTCGATTGCTGCACCGGCACAGGCGACCTCGCTCTCGAATACGACAAGGCATCCAAGGGGAAATGCCCGATCGTCGCCACCGACTTCTGCCGCCCGATGCTGGTCAGGGGCCTCTCCAAGGCGGGCAAGGCGAAGGCGAGCGATCGGGTGATCCTTGTTGAGGCCGACACTCAAGCGTTGCCAGTTTCGAGTGACACATTCGGGATCGTCACGGTCGCGTTCGGGCTCCGGAACGTGTCCGACACGGTGCGCGGGATCGACGAGATGGTCCGCGTCGCCCTGCCCGGCGGGAAGGTGGCGATCCTCGAATTCTCGCGGCCGAGGGGAAGGTTGCTCGGCGGCTTCTACCTCTTCTTCTTCAAGCGAATCCTGCCTCGGCTCGGCCAGGCGATTGCCCCCAATCGCCATGATGCCTATTCCTATCTCCCGGCGAGCGTGATGCAGTTCCCTGACGGCAAGGAGATGGTTGACTTGCTCACGTCGCGCGGGCTCGGAGGCGTCAAGGCCCACCCGCTCACGTTTGGCATCGCGACCCTTTACGTCGGCACCAAGCCGGGGTCGCTCAGATGACCGATGCACGCGATCTCGTCGTCGCGATCACTGGCGCGAGCGGGGCACCTTACGCCCTCCGGTTGCTGCAAGTTGTCGTCCGGTCTGGGCGTACGGTCCACCTGACGATCAGCCCCAGCGGCGCGACCGTCTTGCGCGAGGAGACCGGGATCGTCGTCGATCTGGATCGATTCGACCCGGCGGCGTTGGGCGATCTCGGACCTGGCCGGGTCGTCTATCACCACCATCAAGACTTCTCAGCGGGGATCGCCAGCGGGTCGTTCCGCACGGGCGGCATGGTCATCTCACCGTGCAGCATGAGCACGCTCGGCGCGATCGCCCACGGGATCACGACAAACCTCATCACCCGCGCGGCCGACGTCCATCTCAAAGAGCGTCGCAAGCTGATTCTCGTCCCCCGCGAGACCCCGCTGAGCCTGATCCATCTCGAAAACATGGCCGCCGTCACCCGTGCAGGAGCCATCGTCCTGCCTGCGATGCCCGGTTGGTATCATCGGCCCGAGTCGTTGGCAGACATGATCGACTTCGTAGTCGCCCGAATCTGCGACGGACTCGACATCGACCACGACCTTGGCCGCCGCTGGGGCGGAGAGAGACCCACATGAGCGCCTCGAAAATCGTCCTTCTCACCGGGGCATCGAGCGGCATCGGTGCCGAGCTTGCCAAGATTCTCGCCCGTCAGGGAATGCGCTTGATCCTCACGGCGCGACGGGCCGATCGCCTTGAAGCGCTCGCCGTCGAATGCCGTTCGTTAGGTGCCGAGGTGATCGTCATCCCCGCCGATCTAGGTTCCACCGATGAGGCGAGTCGGCTGGTTGACGAGTCGGTCAAGGCATTCGGCGGACTGGACGTACTCATCAACAACGCAGGATACGGCCTCTCGGCCAAGTTTTCCGAGGCTGACCCCGCCGACCTCGTCCGACAGCTTGATGTGAACCTCGTCACGCCGATCCTGCTCGCGAGGCACGCGCTTCGCCATCTGATCGAGAGCCGGGGTACGATCATCAACGTAGGATCATCAATAAGTTGCGTGGCGATTCCCGCCTTCGGGGTCTATGGGACAACGAAAGCCGGTCTTGCCTACTGGAACGACGCCTTACGTCGCGAGATTCGAGGGACTGGCGTCAATGTCTGCCTGGTCGAGCCTGGGCCGGTCGAGACGGAGTTTCTCGACGTCATCGAAGCCCAATCGACCAGGAAATTGGAGCGTCATGAGGCCCGTCCGCCCGCCTTCATCAACGCGCGAGCCGACGATACGGCGAGGCGGATCGCGCGATTGATCGATCGGCCGCGACGTCGGATCTCGATGCTCCGCCGCGTCGTCTGGCCGCTCCGACTCGTCGCCGGGCTGTTCCGCCTCTTTCCTTCGTTGGGCGACCTGGCCCTGTCGTCTCGACAACCGGTGGCCGTCGATTCAAAAGGATCGGGCTGATGCTCCGAAGGGTCGCCGACATACTCGGCATGATCAAGTTCAGTCACACCTTGTTCGCCCTGCCGTTCGCTCTCTTCGGGGCGGCGCTGGCCGCTCACGGCTCGGACGGCTGGCGTGGACGACCTGTCGATTGGCTGGGGATCGTCTTGTGCATGACCACGGCCCGGTCCGCTGCGATGGCCTTCAACCGCCTCGTTGACCGCAAGATCGACGCGATCAATGCCCGGACCGCGTCCCGGCACCTGCCGAGCGGGATGCTCTCCGTTGCGTCGGTCGCACTCTTTACCGTCGTTTCCTCGATCGGATTCATCGCGTCAACGACCTTGTTCCTGCCCAATTTCTGGCCGCTCGCGCTGGCGGTGCCCGTGCTCCTCTGGCTCCTCGGCTATTCGTACGCCAAGCGATTCACGAGTCTGGCGCATGTCTGGCTCGGGGTCGCCCTGTCACTCGCCCCGGTCTGCGCGTGGGTCGCGCTACGGGCTTCGATCGCGTGGCCGCCGGTCTGGCTCGGGTTGGCGGTCTTGACCTGGGTCACAGGGTTCGACGTGATTTACGCCTGCCAGGACGAGTCGTTCGACCGATCCCACGGTTTGCACAGCATTCCCGCCCGTCTGGGCACGGCGGGAGCGCTCCGTTTCGCCGCGATCTGCCACGGGCTGACGGTGCTTTTGCTGGTGCTGCTCGGGCTGAGTTATCCGCTGGGAACGCTCTACTTCGCGGGGGTCGGCGTCGTGGCGTTGCTCTTGATTTACGAGCACTCGATCGTCCGCCCTGACGACCTCGCGCGGGTGAACGTGGCCTTTTTTCAGGTGAATATCGCCATCAGCCTGGGATTATTAGTCGTCGGCGTGGCCGACCTGCTCATTCATGGCCATTGACGGACTTCAACGCGCGAACGCATCGGCGAGGATGAGCCGATCGAGGCCGATGCGGAATTGGGCGAAGGCTCGGGCGCGATGGCTGAGTTGAGACTTGACAAGTGAGCTCAGCTCGCCGAAGGTCCGGTGATATTCGGGGATGAGGAAGAGCGGGTCGTAGCCAAATCCCCCGACGCCTCGCAGGTCTTTCGTGAGTTGGCCCCGACACTGACCGGCCGATTCCAGGCGAATCGTGCCGGATGGGTCGGCCAATGCGAGGGCGCAGACGAACGCCGCGCCTCGTTGATCGTCGGGGACGATTGCCATCTTGTCGAGGACGAGTCGGTTGTTCGCGTCATCATCGCCGTGCGTGCCGGCATAGCGGGCCGAGAAGACGCCCGGCTCTCCGCCGAGAGCGTCGACACTCAGCCCGGAGTCATCGGCGAGGACCCAGAGGCCAACCGCCTGGGCTGTTTCGGCGGCTTTTTTACGGGCATTGCCGGCGAAGGTCGGGGCATCTTCGACGATGTCAGGAAGATCGGGCCATTCGTCGAGCGTGCGTGTGATGAGTCGCGTCAGCCTCGGGTGGGGTTCCCAAGGCGGCGCGATCAGCAGGGCGATCTCTCGCCCCTTCTTCTTGTTCCGCGTGCCGAGCACGATTGTGGGCGACGACATCATGGGTGAAGGTCTCTCATCGACTCGATCGGTCGGAGCGATCAACGCCGCTTCATCTCTGAGACGTCGGTCAAGACCGTGCCCGGCACGAGGAGGACGTCGGTGACTTTACGGTTGTTCAGGTCTCCGGCCAGGAAGCGGAGCTGCTCGCGAAGCTTGCCGGCGTCTGGGTCTTTCGGGTCATTAAAGGCCCCGATGAAGACCGTGCTGGAGAAGCGGTCGTGATAGACATACGGCACATAACCGACCTGCATCACGTTCTTGTCTTTGGCAAGTGAGGCCGCGAGCTTTTCGGCATCTTCATGCGCCGTCTTGAGGGGGCTTTGACCGAGGGTCAACATGCTAGTGAACCTCCGGTCCTGGGTGACCTTCGAGTCGCCGAGATTCGCCCGACCGGCGAATTGGGCGATCTGGAGCGAGAACCGGCCTGGGCACGAGAAGATGCTATGCGGCCCCTGATTCATCTGGATGACCATCACATCCGGCTTGTGGACGAAGAGAATCTCGGCAGGCGCGTAGGGATTGGTCGTCCGGGTCGCGCGGCTGAGGCCCTTGCCCTTGAAACCGGGGTGCCAATCCGAAAGGTTCTCCATGCAGCTCGGGCGGATCTTCTTGACCTGATGGAGCAGCTTCTCGGAGTCTTCGAGCGTCTTCTCGTTGCCGACAAGAACGGCCGCCTCGTCCTTGACTCGCTCCAACTCGGGGAACTTCAGCATTGCCCGGTTCGTCCCGCGATCGGCGGTCGGCGGTACTCCCCGGATCATGCTACGCATTGGGAAGTCTTTCGGCCGGAAGACGTAGGCCGGCAGGCCGTTCTTCGTGCGGAGTTCCATCGCAAGGAGCTGGGCGAGCTTCTCGGCGTTCGGCCCCTTGAAGGTGTGGGCGTGGACCATGAACGGGCCGGACTCTTGCGTGAGCAGATAGGGCTCGATCGGATCGGCCGGGAGCGCGACGTGGGCATTCACGAGGTCGTTCGGGTTAACCGGCTCGGCGTTGACGATGTTCGACGGCGTCACGTTCGCGTCACGCGTCCCGGCCATCCCCGCGACCGTGCTGGCCTGTCCGCCGGACGCCGGTGCGTCTGGGATCGGCTTCGGTGACGGGACGGTTCGCGGATTTGTCGCGGGGTTGCGGCGGAAGAGCTGTGCCTCTGACGCGGCGGTCATCGTCAGGCCGGCGACCAGGGCCATCATGGCGGTTGAGGTCTTCATGGGCGATCCCCCATCCTTGTCGGGTTCGCGTGATCGGTGGTCTCGTACGGTCGCGACGGGATGAAGATCGAGAGGTGAGAGTCCGGCGACAATCGGGCCGGACTTTAGCAAAGACCGCGAAATCGGCCTAGATCGGTTTTGACGTCACCGTATCAATGGACTAAGCCACCGTGCGGACGGGAATCGCGTGTGATACGATCAATCCAAGCGATGAGCGGAAATGAACACCCCTCCCGAAGTGGAGTCGAGAGCATGTCCGACGAGATGACCGGCCAGACTGACCGCCGTACGTTCCTCCAGACGGGGGCCCTGGCCACCGCGACGGCCCTGACGATGGCCGCCGGTGCCGACGCGCAGGATGCTGCGAAGACCACCGCGTTGCCAAAGAGGAAGATTGGCAAGACGGGCCTCGAAATGACGTTGCTCGAAATGGGCACCGGGGCGTTACGAGAGCGAGGCGTCCTCGACCGCCTGCTCCGGCTCTCATTCGCCAGCGGAGTTCGCACCTTCGACACCGCGAAAGCCTACGGTACCGAGCCGGGGTTCAAGAAGTGGTTCGAGCAGTCGCCTGAAGTCCGTAAGCAGATCGTCCTCATCACCAAGGACAATCCGAAGACGCCCAAAGACATGATCTCGCAGCTCGACAAGCGGCTCGAAGCGCTTGCGACCGATTATATCGACATTTTCTTCGTCCACGGACTGGGCGACGAGCATAGCCTCGACGACGCCATGAACTTCGTCAAGGGCCAGGAATTCAAGGAGACGGCCGAGGCGATCCGCAAGTCGGGCAAGGCCAGATTCATCGGCTTCTCGACCCACCACCGCAACCGCGCCCAGCTCCTCCAGGCGGCGGCCGATGGAGGGATCGTTGACGCGATCATGCTCCAGTACACCCCCTGGCTCGACAAAGATTCGCCTCTCAACAAGGCGATCGACGCCTGCTTTGAAAAGGGGATCGGCCTGATCTCGATGAAGCAGGTTGCGGGCCAGTTCCCCGAGAAGCCGAAGGTGAACATCCTTGAGGAAGTCGTCCGTCGCGCCCCGATGCTGGCTGAGAAGAAGCTGACGCCCTACCAAGGTCTTCTGCACGCCATCTGGACCGACGAGCGGATCAGCGGCTCCTGCGTCTCGATCAAGACGACTGACCAGCTCCGCGATAACGCCGACGCTGCCCGTCGATATGAGCCGTTGAAGACGACCGAGATCCACCAGCTTCGAGATGCTGCGCTCGCCTTCGGGCCGACGATGTGTGCTGACTGCGACGGCCGATGCTCCGAGGCCGCCGGCACGAAAGCCGAACTGGGCAACCTCACCCGGTTCCTCACCTATCACGAGCACCACGGCATCCGCGTCGAGGCCCGCCGTCAATACGCCGCGCTCGACGCCGAAGCCCGCAATTGGGCCGGTGCCGACCTCGAAGCGGCCCGCGCCGCCTGCCCCAGCGGCCTCGACTTCGCCTCACTTCTCCCCGAGGTCGACAAGCACCTGGCCTGACAACAAGGCGGAAGCGGACCTCGATCAAGCGTCTTGGTCCGCTTCCCGCTCGACTCGACGATGAGGTCGACTTGCCATGAAGATCGGTGAATGACCCGTACTGCACGGCCTTCGAGTGCAAGTGAAATGAGAGTATTCACCTCGAAGAGTCCGATTCAAGCCCTCTTACGCTTCTACGAACTAAGCACTACGACCGATGACTACCTTTGGACTGCCAAGGCACTCGGTCTCTTGCAAGAACGAATCAGCGACCGATAGGGCCGTCATTCCCGCTTCGGAGTGATCGCACCGTTCATCGAAGAAGCCCTCAATGTTTGCGAACCTTTATGCTACACTCTGCCGGGTGGCGCTCTACCCGGGGGGGATTGGGGCGTCGCTCGACCGCGGGGGATTCATTCCCCGCGGTTTTTTCTTGCGCATTGAAGTCAGAGCGGGCATCGGGATAACGGAACCGGACGCCTCGCACGAAGGCGGAGGCGTCCGGCTTGAGTGACATCAAAGATCAGTCGCGGGTGACTTCCCAGCCCCGGCGATATTCGGTCTGGATCAGCCGATTGGCGTCGGGGACATTCGTCACCTTGAGGCCCGGCCCGTCCCATTCCAGCGTCTTGCCGGTGCGGATCGCGACGTTGCCGAGGAGGAACGCCTCGGTGAGAAGGCTGGCGATGTCGAAGTTCGAATAGGCGATCTCGGGCTTGTTCGCCTTGATCGCCTCGACCCATTCCTTCTTCATGCCAAGGTCGCCGCCGCCGTTCGACGGGATTCGCTCGGGATGCTTGAGGTCTTTGCCTTCGGCGAGTCCTTCGGGGGTGATCCGGAACTCGGCACCGTAGTCGTCGGGGGAGAAGAGGATACCCTTCTCGCCGACGAGGATCGAGCCGCTCTCCTTGAGCTTCTCATCCTTTTTGAGCACCTTCTTGAGGAGCTCTTCGGGCGGGAGGACGAGATTGCCGTCCTTCTTGCCTTCGTGCCAGGTCACGGTGACGGGCGGCAGGTCGCCACGCGCGGGGAAGTTAATCTTCACGCGGGCCCAGGCGGGATAGGTCTCGGGGTTGAGCTGACCGCTCTCGGCCGAGACACTGGTCGGGTGCCCGAGCTTGAGGGCGCGGAAGGCCATGTTGGCGGTGTGACAGGCCATGTCGCCGATCGCGCCGGTGCCGAAGTCCAGCCACCCACGCCAGTTGAAGGGGTGATAGATCTTGGCGACATAAGGCCGCAGCTTTGCCCCGCCGATGAAGGCATCCCAGTGAATCGAGGGCGGCCAGACGTCCGCCTTATCCGGTCGCTTGGTGATATCAGGTGCCTGCGGCCAGACCGGGCGATTCGTCCAGACGTGAACCTCTTTGACAGGGCCGATGATGCCGGCCTGCACCAACTCCACAGCGCGTCGGAGGCCGTTCTCGGCCGATCCCTGGTTGCCCATCTGGGTGCAGACGCCGTGCTTACGGGCCGCTTCCATGAGGACGCGGGCCTCGAAGACGGAGTGCGTCAGCGGCTTCTGGCAGTAGACATGCTTGCCCAGGCGGATCGCCATGAGCGAGGCGAGGGCGTGGTTGTGGTCGGGCGTGCTAACCGTGACGGCGTCAATCTCCTTGCCGATCCGGTCGAACATCCGTCGGTAGTCGTGAAACCGCTTCGCCGAGGTCCACTTCTGAGACTTGGGCTCGAGCATGGCGTCGTCGATGTCGCAGATCGCGATGATCTCGCCGAGTTCCGAGACGTTGTCGACGTCGCTGGAGCCTTTGCCGCCGACGCCGATGCTGGCGAATCGCAGCGTCTCGTTCGGGCGGCGGCCCATTCGCGCGGCCGAGGTCGCCGACGCGGTGAAGAAATAGCCCAGGCCGGCGGCACCAGCCCCCAGGAATGTCCGACGATTCAGTTCCAAACTCATCAGCGAGGTCCCCCGGAGAGACGGCAGGTTACAACCATGTTGGAGAATAGCGGTAGGGCCATCGCCGGACAATAAGGCACCGCGCCCCCAGTCGGCCGAATCCGTGGGCTGGCGAAACTTGAGAGTCGCTCTATACTATAAATGGACGAGATGTCACGCGGGTCGCGTGATCTCATCGTCAGACTCGCCCGCTCCGCCCCCCGCCTCCGCTGAATGGCCTCGAATCTGCTCCTCCCTACTTCGTGCGCGGTCTACCGTGGCCTCCGCGACTCGCCTGCCTTCCAATAGGGTCGGTCCTTCATGCAGACCCCTTCCAGACTCCGGTCAGATCTTCGGCGCATTTCGGTCTCGATCCTCCTTACTTGGATGGTCGGGATGGTGGCCTCGTCGCCCGCCCGATCGGACGAGTTGGCCGGCGAGAAGGTTTACCGCCAGAAGTGCGCCTCATGTCATGGGGCGGCAGGCGAAGGAACTCCCGAAGACTTCCCTCGCCCCCTCGCCGGGGATAAGTCGATCCCCCAACTCGCCCACCTGATCGCCAAGACGATGCCCTCTGACGACCCCGGCACCTGCGTGGGCGAGGACGCCGACAAGGTTGCGGCTTTTATCTATAACGCTTTCTACTCGAAGGCGGCCCAAGCTCGTCAAAAGCCGCCTCGGATCGAGCTTTCGAGGCTGACCGTCCGACAGTATCGTAACTCCGTCACCGACCTGATCGAGACCTTTCAGCCCCCCGCCCGCTGGGACGACCAGCGCGGGCTCAAGGCCGAGTATTTCAAGACCAGACGATTCCGAGACGAGAGTCGGGTCGTGGAACGGATCGACGGCGAGGTCCACTTCGACTACAAGCTCTCCAGTCCCGACCCTGCCAAGATCGACCCGAAAGAGTTCTCGATCCGGTGGCGAGGCTCGGTCCTCGTTCCCGAGACCGGCGAATATGAGTTCGTCGTCCGGACCGAGAATAGCGCCCGGTTGTGGGTCAACGACCTCAAACGACCGCTGATTGACGCCTCGGTGAAGTCGGGCAAAGACACCGAGTATCGTGGGACGATCCGCTTACTTGGCGGGCGGCCCTACGCGATCCGGCTCGAATACTTCAAGGGCAAGGATGGGGTCGAAGACTCGAAAGAGAAAAAGGCCAAGGCGCAGGTCGAGCCAGGCTCGATCTCGCTCGAATGGAAGCTGCCGCAGCAGTCGGTTGAGGTCATCCCGCGGCGCAATCTCTCGCCGGTCTCCTTCCCTGAGACGTTCGTCCTCGATACGCCCCTGCCTCCCGACGACCGGAGTGTCGGGTACGAACGCGGAACGACCGTCTCGAAGGCGTGGGATCAGGCGACGACCGACGCTGCGATCGAGGTCGCGTGCTATGTCACCGCCCACCTCCGCGACCTCGCCGGTGTCGCCGACAATGCGAGCGACCGCAAGGCCAAGCTCCGCGACTTCACACTTCGATTCGCCGAACGAGCGTTCCGACGGCCCCTCACCGATGACCTCAAACAGCGCTACGTTGACCGTCACTTCGCCGACGGCCGCGACCCCGAATTGGCGGTGAAGCGGGCGGTCATGCTCGTCCTCAAATCACCTCGATTCCTCTATCGCGAGATCAACGAGGGACAGTCCGATAGCTATGACATCGCCTCGCGGATCTCGTTCGGGCTCTGGGATTCGCTCCCGGACAGGGCCTTGCTGGACGCCGCGAAGGCCGGCCAGTTGCTGACCCGCGAACAGGTCGCCCGGCAGGCCGAGCGGATGATGCCCGACCTGCGCACGCACGCCAAAGTTCGCGAGTTCTTCCTCCAGTGGCTCCGGGTCGAGCAGGTGCCCGACATCTCGAAAGACCCGAAGTTGTACCCCGGGTTTGACAAGGCGATTGTCTCCGACCTGCGGACGTCTCTCGACCTGTTCCTGAATGATGTTATCTGGAGCGAGTCGGCCGATTTTCGACAAATCTTGCTCGCCGACACCCTCTATCTCAACGGTCGGCTCGCGAAGTTTTACGGGGCCGACTTGCCGCCCGACGCCCCCTTCAAAAAGGTCTCCCGCGAGCCTCGCGACCGAGCGGGCGTGCTCTCGCATCCCTACCTAATGGCGACCTTCGCCTACACCGCGACGAGCTCGCCCATCCATCGCGGGGTCTTCGTATCGAGGAGCGTCCTGGGCCGGTCGCTCCGCCCGCCGCCCGAGGCGATCGCCCCGCTTGCCCCTGATCTGCACGCGGGACTCTCGACTCGCGAACGCGTCACGCTCCAGACGAAACCGACGGTCTGCATGTCGTGCCACGGCATGATTAACCCGCTCGGGTTCGGCATGGAGAGTTTCGATGCCGTCGGCCGGTTCCGCAAGGTCGAACAGGGCCGGGCGATCGACGCCTCGGGCAGCTACGAGGCCCCGTCTGGCGAGGTGACAAAGTATGCCGGCGCTCGCGAACTTGCCGGCCTGCTCGCTGCGAGCGAAGAGACCCACTCGGCCTTCATCGAGCAGCTTTTTCACAACGTCGTCAAGCAGCCGATCCGGGCTTACGGCCCTTATGAACTCGCCGAATTACGAAGCTCGTTCGTGGCGAACGGCTTTCACATCCGTAAACTGATGGTCGAGATCGTGGCATCGACGGCGTTGGTCCCTCGGGATGCCGGCCGCAAGGTTGCAGACCGTGCGACCTCCGGCGGTCAGGTCGATCGATTCCGCTCTCCAGGCGTTTTCTCGGAGAACTAACGTGGCTCAAGGCAGCACTCGGCGTGATTTCTTCCGCGACCTGGGCATCGGGGCGGCGGCGTTACCGTTCCTCCTGAACCTTCCCAGCCTCGGCTTTGCCAACCAGGCGGCCCGCAAGAAGCGGCTGGTGGTGATGTTCAGCCCAAACGGGATCGTCCCCAAGACCTTCTGGCCCGACGACGAGGGAGACAAGTTCGCCCTCAAAGAGAGCCTCAAGCCGCTCGAACCGTTCCGCGATCGCTCGCTAATCCTCAAGGGGGTCTGCGATAAGGTCAGGGGCGACGGCGACAACCACATGCGTGGGATGGGCTGCCTGCTGACAGGCGTCGAGCTGTTCCCGGGAAACATCCAAGGCGGCTCAGACACCCCGGCAGGGTGGGCGAGCGGGCTCTCGATCGACCAGGAAATCAAGAACCGCTTGCAGGCCAGGCCCGAGACCAAGACCCGGTTCGGCTCGCTCGAATTCGGCGTGATGGTTCCCGACCGCGCTGATACCTGGACGCGCATGGTCTACGCCGGTCCGAACAAGCCGCTGGCCCCGATCGACGACCCGTACCAGATGTTTGCCAAGCTCTACGGCCAGTCGAAGGACCGCGAGACCCTCAAGAGCATCCTCGACGACGTGCAGGACGACCTCAAGAAGGTCAGTTCCAAGATCAGCGTTGAGGACCGCCAGCTCCTGGACGAACATGCGACGTTCGTCCGCGAGATGGAGCAAGAACTCAAGGAGAGCGGCAACGCCAAGATCGGCCACCCCGTCCCCGAGATCGAGCCGGGGGTGAAGGAAGAGAACGACAACATCCCGCGCATCAGCAAGATGCAGATTGATCTAATGGTCCACAGCTTCGCCGCCGACTTCGCCCGGGTCGCAACGATGCAGTACACCAACTCGGTCGGCGGTGCCCGGATGCGATGGCTCGGCGTCAACGAGGGGCATCACGAGCTGTCGCACAATCCCGACAGCGACGAGAAGTCGCAGGAAAAGCTCACCAAGATCAACAAGTGGTATTGCGAGCAGTTGGCCTACATGGCGAAACGACTCGCCGAGACCCCCGAGCCAGGCGGCGGCGGGAGCCTGCTCGATAACACGATGATCGTCTGGACCAACGAGCTGGGCAAGGGAAACTCGCACACCCTCGAAGACATCCCGTTCGTGCTCGTCGGAAACGGCCTCGACTTCAAGATGGGCCGGTCGATCAAGTATCCCAAGTTGCCGCACAACCGGCTCCTGCTCTCGCTCGCTGAGGGGATGGGTCACCCGATCAAGCGGTTCGGCAACCCCAACTTCTGCGGCGACGGCCCGCTACCGAAGTTGACTTGAGGCCCGCATTCGGATCGCTTTCAAACCACGGCTTGGCCCTCCTCACCCGACATCCCGGAGCGCATCGATGAACGAAGACCTCCTGAGCCTGCTCCCCAAGGCCGAAATGACCCGTCGCGGATTCGTCGTCACGACGCTCGCCGCAGGTTTCGCGCTCGCGGTGCAGCCTGTCTCGGCGCAGACGATCTCCACCGACACGAACGGGATCGAGGCTGGCGAGGTCAAGATCCCCGTCCTCGACGGCGAGATTCCGGCCTATCGGGCGATGCCCAAGGGTGCCGGGCCGTTCCCGGTCGTGCTTGTGGTCCAGGAAATCTTCGGCGTTCACGAGCACATCAAAGACGTCTGCCGACGGTTCGCCAAGCTCGGTTATCTGGCGGTCGCCCCGGAGATGTATGCTCGCCAGGGAGATGTCTCCAAGCTCGAAGACTTTCCGGCGATCCTCAAAATTGTCTCGAAAGTGCCCGACTCGCAGGTCATGTCTGACCTTGACTCCGCCGTCGCCTGGGCGAAGGCAACCGGCAAGGGCGACACGGCCCGGCTCGGCGTGACGGGCTTCTGCTGGGGCGGCCGGATCGTCTGGCTGTACTCGGCACATAATCCCAACGTCAAGGCGGGCGTCGCCTGGTACGGCCGGCTCAACGGCCAGTCGAACGACCTCCAGCCCAAGTATCCGCTCGACGTGGTTACCTCGCTCAAGGCCCCGGTACTCGGGCTCTATGGCGAGGCCGATCAGGGCATCCCCGTCGCCTCGGTCGATAAGATGCGTGAGGCGATCAAGGCCGCGGGCAAGCCCTCCGAGATCGTCCTCTATCCTGACACCCCGCACGGCTTTCACGCCGACTATCGTCCCAGCTACCGCAAAGACAAGGCCGATGACGGCTGGAAGCGGCTGCTCGAATGGTTCAAGAAGAATGGCGTCGCCTGAACGATTCATCAAACTTTTCCGCCCGTAGCTCATCCTGATGGACCCCTTGATGCCACTTCGTCGATCGATTCTGTTCGGATTCTCGCTCCTTGTCGGCCTCGGAACGTTCGCGAGGGGGCAGGATCGGTCGTATCTGCCGACGGTATCACCAGCCTCGAACGAGCCGGACCGCGCCTGGCAGTTGATCCGTCGGCCGAAGGACGTCGACGTCAGCCTCTTCGCCGCCGAGCCAAGGATGGCCAACCCTGTGGCCTTCTCGATCGACGCCAAGGGGCGTTTCTTCGTCGTCGAGACATTCCGGCTCAAGGCGGGCGTCACCGATAACCGCAGCCATATGGAATGGCTCGACGACGACCTCGCTTCAAAGACCGTGGCCGACCGCGAAAAGATGACGAGGAAGTGGCTCGGCAAAGAGGCGGAGAGCTACGCTGTCGAGCATGACCGGATCCGGCTGATCGAAGATCGAAACGGCGATGGCAAGGCCGACCACGACACCATCTTCGCCGACGGCTTCCACGAGATCGCCACCGGCATCGCGGCGGGGGTGCTCGCCCACAAGGGCAACGTCTATTTCGCCTGTATCCCTGATCTCTGGCTCCTCAAGGACACGACCGGGTCAGGCAAGGCAGACGTCCGCAAGTCGCTCTCAACCGGCTATGGCGTCCACGTCGCGTTCCTCGGGCACGACCTCCACGGCCTGATCCTGGGTCCAGACGGTCGGCTCTATTTCTCGATCGGCGACCGAGGGCTGCAGGTCGTCACCAAGGACGGCAAGGTCGTCTCGAACCCTGACTCGGGCGCTGTGCTTCGGTGCGACCTCGACGGCTCGAACCTCGAACTGTTCGCCACCGGCCTGCGCAACCCGCAGGAACTCGCGTTTGATAATTATGGCAACCTCTTCACGGTCGACAACAACTCCGATTCGGGCGACAAGGCCCGCGTGGTCTACCTGGTCGAGGGCAGCGATAGCGGCTGGCGGATCGGCTATCAATACCTCGAAAAGCCGGTGAGCCGAGGCCCCTGGAACGCGGAGGGGCTCTGGTATCCAGCCCCTGAGAACACCGGGGCATATCTCATTCCGCCCCTGCTGAACCTGTCTGACGGCCCTTCTGGACTGACCTTCGACCCCGGCGTCACCCTGATGCCGGATCGGTTCAAGGACCACTTCTTCCTCGCCGACTTCCGGGGCGGATTCGCCCAGAGCGGCATCCGATCGTTCGCGGTCGAGCCGAATGGGGCCTCGTTCAGGGTCGTTGACTCGCAGCAACCGTTCTGGTCGGTGCTTGCGACCGACGTCGACTTCGGCCCTGACGGTGCCCTCTATGTCTCCGACTGGGTTGACGGCTGGGACAAGACCGGCAAGGGCCGGATCTGGCGGTTCTCCGACCCCGCGAAGGTGGGAGATCGGGCCGTCAAGGAGGTCCAGACCCTGCTCTCCGCCGGAATGAAAGACAGGGCCATCTCTGACCTCGCCGGGCTGCTCGGTCATGCCGACCGCCGGGTCAGGCAGGCCGCACAGTTCGAGCTGGCGGATCGGGCGGCCCTCGAAGCCTTGCCGTGCGGCCCTGCGGTCAGGGCTGAGACGGCAAGGGATCGGCTGGTGAAGGTGGTCACGTCAAAGGCCGTCTCGCGGCTCGAACGGCTACATGCCCTCTGGGCGATCGACCAGATGGGCCGGCGTTCGGGATGGCTGCCGCCGATCATCAAGACCCTGCTCGCCGACTCGGACCCTGAGGTCCGCGCCCAGGCGGCGAAATGTGTCGGCCAGGCCACGCTGTCCAACCCGGCCGAGCGCGCCTCGCTGGCGAAGACGCTCGCGGCCATGCTCCGCGACCCCAGCCCCCGCGTCGTCCACTTCGCAGCCCAGTCGCTCGGACATCTCGGCGACG
>JANXSY010000180.1 GCA_025356435.1 Isosphaeraceae bacterium
GCGTTGAGGCGATTGGCCTCGATCTGCCGCTGGGTGGCCATGATTGGTTCGCTCCGGTCGATGGTTGTGCGTCGGTGTTCGCAAGCCCGGCGCAGAGATCATCGGAAATGGAGCGAGGCGCGTCCCGTGAATCCGAGGCCGTTGATGTGTGGGTCGGCCAGATTAGACGTTCTTCCAGTTGACGACGGTGCCGTTTCGCATTGCGGCGTTGGCGAGGTGGGCGGCGGAGGCGGCGGAGACTCCGGCCTCGGCGGGGGCGACTGGGGGCTTGCGGCTGCGGATCGATTCGACCCAATTGGTCAGGTGGAGTCGTTCGGCGTCGGGCTTGTCGTAGAAGTCCTGGCCCTTGCGACCGGTGCCGAGAATCAACTCCTCGGGCCGTCCCTTCTTGCCCAGTTCGGGGACCAACTCCATCCGGCCGCGATCGAGGTAGAGGTTGGCCTCGGAGCCCATGAAGACGATGTACGCGCCTTCTCGGGCGTTGGCGAAGGTGCCTTCGAAGTGGACCTGGACGTTGTTGGGATACTGGAGGATCGTCTGAACGGTGTCGGGGGTCTCCCAGATGCCCTCGCTCAACACGGAGTTGCCCATCGAGACGGCCTGGGTCGGGTGGTCGGCCCCGAGATACCAGTGGGCCACGTCGATCCAGTGGACCATGAGGTCGGTAAAAATCCCGCCGCCGAAATCCCAGAACCAGCGCCAGTTGCGATAGCGATAGTCATCGAACGGCTGGTCGGGGGCGTTGCCGAGGAACGTCTTCCAGTCGAGCTTTGAGGCATCGACGCCTTGAGGTCCCTTGCTCACGCGGTCGGCGTTGCGGTTCCAGGTCAGATGGACCTTGCGGATCGTGCCGAGGCGACCGGCTTTCACCAGCTCCAGCCCCTTCTGACAGTGCGGCATACTGCGCTGCTGCATGCCGACCTGGACGACTCGGGCGTGCTTGTTCTGGGCCTCGATTACCGCTCGGCCTTCGGCGAGGTTGTGCGTGAGCGGCTTCTCGACATAGACGTCTTTCCCGGCCGCGCAGGCGTCGATCGTGATCGGGACATGCCAGTGGTCGGGCGTGGCGATCAGGACAGCGTCGATGTCTTTGCGTTCGAGCAGGGCCTTGTAATGCGGCGTCGCGAACCCCTTGGGATCGATGAGCCCGCGCGCGGAGTCGAGGTTCGGCCCATAGATGTCGCAAGCCCCCGCCACTCGCACGCCTGGCACGTTCACGAGCGCCTTTAAGAGATGGCGACATCGGCCGCCGACGCCGATCAGGCCGACGTTGAGCGTCTCATTCGCCCCCCGCGCGGCGTTGGCGGGGAAGGCCATCATCGCCCCTGCGGCCGTGGCTTTGAGAAAGTCGCGGCGCGAGTGGTCGGGGCCGTTGGCGTCGGTCATGGGAGAGGTTCCTGATCGAGATCCTGCCGTGAGGGCGATGCGTCCGAGCATACGGCAGCGGTCGACGGGAATCTACGATCGGCTTCGAAGAGACGAGTAGGCGACGTCGGTTGGCGAGAGAGCCGCATTCCGCTCGACGCGTATCGTCGGCCCAATCTCCCGATCAGCCAGCCGCCGAACAGCGCGATCAGAAGCTCTGGGACCGTGAAGAGGATGCTCGCCAGGCCCAGCTCAAGGCATAACGAGGCCCACTCCGGCATGCGGATCGCGCCTGCTAACAGAGGCAGAATCGTCAATACAATCACTTCGACATGCGTAATGACTGAAGATGTCGAGATCACGCTTAGGATGATGAAGAGGGCCACCGACGCCCAGCCGAAGAGTTGAAATCCGAGTAGGCGAGAGGAGATGACCCCGCCTCGCGACCTTTTCGGGAAGCCGATGACGGCGGCGATGGCCAGGAGACTCGCCATCGGCAAGACACCGAGCGCGAAGACGACGATGCCGATCGTTGTTATCGCCATAGTCTTGACGGTGATCTGCCAATTCGAGTGCATCAGCTCCCGAATCGTGGCGATATCGACGGCGATAATCACCACGATAACCATCAATACTGCGATCGAGATCCTTGGCAACGTCATGAACGGCCTCCCGCAACGGGTGATCGCCGCATCAGGATGCCGGATCGCATTCATGAGGCAAGGAGGTGGGACGACGCAGGCGTGAAATCACACCATCGACCAAACGCTCTCCAACGAGAGTTTAGCAACGTCGGCCGCTGATATGCGCTATCGAATTGTGATGCACAACGTCGTGCTGCCGGGATTTCTCGGCTCGGAATGCGCAAGCTGCAACAGATCGGCCATAATTCTGGGCGATCTCGCAGCGGTTTTGTTTTGGAGGTTCGGCCTCGACCCGTCGGCCGAGATACACGACCTCACCGGCCGTCCCTATCGCCTGGCGGAGAGCCAGCCGATCCGGGAGCTGTTTGCCGGGAGAATCTGACGGAGGGATCGGTCGACATCTGAGATTTCGACAGATCCCTCGGCCGGTTGCGGCCATGCCGCCAGGACAACGGGAGCGTTGTCCTGGCAAGCCGCGAGTGAAAACTCAGCGTCCGCCGCCGTAGCCGCCGCCGCCGCCGCCGCCGTAGCCACCGCGCGAGCCACCGCCACCGCCGCCACCGTAACCACCACCGCCGCCGCCGCCACCGCTGCGGGGTTCGCGGGGCTTGGCTTCGTTGACAGTCAGCCGACGGCCGTCGTATTCCTGCTCGTTGAGGGCGTTGATCGCGGCCTCAGCCTCGGCGTCGCTGCTCATCTCGACGAAGCCGAAGCCCTTGCTCCGGTTCGTGTCGCGGTCTTCGATGACCTGGCTGCTCTGGACGGTGCCGTAGGGCGCGAACAGTGCCTCAAGGTCAGAGTTGTTGACGTTGTACGTGAGATTGCCGACGTAGAGCTTCTTACCCACTTGGGAATACCTCGAGAAAAGACTTAACTACCCGCTCGTCGCTCTCCGGGTCGGGGGAGAAAGAGGGCGTTGGTGCGACCCTGGCAGGCGGGTTGGCAAAAGGGGTAAGAGAGGTCCAATTCCGGGGAAACAGACGTCGCGAACTCGATTGTCGAACCACCTGACCATTTTATATCCTCTTCTTCTTTCAAATCATAGAGGGAATCGTCCCTGAATCCCGGAATTGCCGTTTTAGACCTTTTTTGTTTTGATCAACATATTTTATTAATATCAATTTTATTGATATCCAAAAACAGGGATTCCTCTTACTTGCAGTTTCCCCTCAGTGACGGGATCATTATCGGGGTCTTCCGTGACAGATCGGCGCGAATTTTTTCGACCCCGGCGTGAGGTTGACGATGACCCACTGTGCGAACTGCGATAAGACGATCTTGATGGGCGGAGTCAAAGAGCCGGAGTCGGATCGCCGCTTCTGCTCGGCCGGTTGCCGCTTCAAAGACTTCCACACCAAATTCGAGGCAGCGATGGCCCACGCTGTGGCCGACGATCCCGACCCCCTCCCCGCGCAGGGGCCGGCGGCGAAGGATGAGGGGCCGCCGCTCGATGATTTCGGTGCATCAATGGTTGGCGACGGTGCGAAGGACGTGGTGATCGTCGGACTTGGGCTTGGGGCGGCGTCGGCGGTCGCAATCCTGATTCAGACGATCTATTCGATGGTCCACTTCGAGTTCTTCTCGCTCACATTCTGGTTCGTCGTCCCTGCGGGTGCGTATCTCTGCGGGATGCTCGCGGGTCTGGGCTTCTGGTTCGCGCTGAGGACGTTCGACCGATTGCCGACGCCGTTGACATGGGCGACGGCCTTGATGGGCGGGGCCTTGGCCTATGTCGCGATCTATTTCTGCTTGTGGTGGGGGCTGGAGATTGAGGGGAAGCTGATGCGCGACCAGGTCGGTTTCATCGACTTCCTGCGGATCTTCCTCGTGAACCAGAAGATCCAGGTCGGTCGCGGTGCCGGTCCGGTTGTCGAACTTGGGAACTGGGGCTATGCCCGGTTCGGGATCAATCTCGTTGGATTCGCTCTCGGCGTCGTGACGATGGTCGCAATCGCCGGCGGCAAGACGTATTGCCCGAAATGCAGGCGCTATTTCAAGACGGTTGGTACTCAGGTACGAACTTCGATCGATCCTGAGACGACTGCCTACCAACTGCATCCGGTGATCGCCGGACTCGCCTCGGGCCGCGTCCAGGAGGCGGTTGACCTTCATGCGGCTTCGGGTGTCCCCGGCACGAAGGGCTACTGGACCTCGAGTGTCGTCGTCGAGGGCTGTCCCGGCTGCGGACGACACCATGCGACCCTGACGGCGACCGTCCCCGGTGAGAAGGGGGTCGATCACGTTGAGGGGTTCAGATTCCTGGGGACGACCGATCTGGCTGTGCAGATATCGGCATGAGTAGAGCCTTGCCAACGGGACGCTGACTCTCGATCAATCGTCGTCCCGCTTTTTCTTCGGTACCACCGCCCTGCTGGCCGAATCGCCTGGGGCGACGATGATCCCCTGCTCGCGTAGCTTGTTGCGTTCGACCAATGTGAGCTTTGTCTTGTCGATCGAGACGAGGAGGTCGGTGATCCGCTCGGCCTGACGTTTGAGGGCGGAGACGACCCGGTCGGCCGTGTCGCGGTCGGGGCATCGGAGGACGGTGATAGTTGAAGGGATGACGTGGCGGACCCATCCGGCCCAGTTGCGCACCTCTTTGAGGACGTTGCTGGGAATCTCGATGCTCGCGTGCTTCTGGAGGCGGTCGACGATCTCGGCGGGCTTCAAGCCGTAGGCGACGGCCTTGACGACCGATTCTCGAGTGATTTTGAAGATCATGGCGCCCTGGCTGCCGCCACCCTTGGTCCGCTCGCAGAATGGGGCGAGCGCGGCGGCGGGCGCGGGGTTGAGGCCGATGATGATGACGCTGAAGTCGGGCTGAATCACCACGCGTGACTCCCCCCCCGCCCCGCCCGCGAGGCCGAGGCTGGGCACCTTGCGGCCGAAGTAGACGTCGAGCAGCGGCGTGCGTGACACGCAGAGTCGACTCTCATCGTCGATCGCGACCTGGAACGCACCGACGACGATCAGTCGACTGCGGAGCATGGCTTTCAGGAGGTCACTCGCGGCAAATTCCCGATCTTCTTCGAATGGGGGGACGGGCCGAGTCATTCGGTAGACCGAGACCTCGTCGTGACCGACTTGCAGCAGCAGCGGGTTGTGGCGGCCGAAGACGACGTGGGCGAGGGCATTGTCGAGCGGATGGAAGACCCCTACCGGCAACACGCAGAGGGCATTGTAGAGGGATTCGCGGAGGGCGTGACGGTCCTCGACCTTCAGATCCCAGTACGGCGTGACTTTCCCCTTGCGGTGCTTGACCGAGAAAATCTCGCTGCCGAGGAACCGGATGTCGCCATTGTCGACGTATCCAGAATTGTCGAGGTCTCGGACGAGGAAATAGCTGGCGGCGCTGTTGTAGTCCCTCTGCGAGATGGGGACCCGCAGTTGGTCGATCACGGAGGCGTATTGCTCTTCAATGGGGGCGGTGAGCCACTTGTCGCCCTTGGTCGTGAGGCGGAGGATGGACGCTTTTTCCTCCTTCTGCTGCTTCACGAGATTCAGCAAGAGCGCCCAGTCATAGGTCTGAAAGACTCGATCCTCGGCGTCGAGACCGAACACCTCGGCGATCGGGGCGGAGAGCGGCGACATCGCCTCTTGGAACCGTACGGCCGCTTTGGCGAAGATTTCTCCGTCTTGCCGGAGCCGGGGAGGCTCTCCCGCGACTTCGAGCAGGAAGGCGCGGAGGTCGTCGACGAGTATTCCACCTGAAGGGCCGACCTCGCGAGGCGATTCGCACACCTCGAGCGCGGGCCGTTGGCGAGGCAGACTCGCCCGCTGGAAATCTTCGCGGACCGCGGGCAGGATGTCGATCATGACGTCGAGCGTCACGGGATCGAGGTCTTCGAATAGTGCCAGCCGAGAGATGAGCGCGTCTACGGCGGCGCGGACCTCTTCGGCGTTGCCCTTGGTGATCCGTGTGGGCAGGTCGACGAGCGGGATCGGCCCGTCGGCCTTGCGGATCGCGTCGACGACCTGCTCGGCGACTTTGGACTTCAAGAGGAGAGCCGCCCACCCCGGCCATCGGTGGCGGATGACGTAGCGGTTGACAACCTCGCCCAACAAGAGGCTTGTCTCGACTCCTCCCGCGTGGAGTACCTCCGCGCAGCGGTGAGGGATTTGAATCTGGAAGGCCGTAAAATTCACATAGGGAACGAGGTTGGGCGGTCGGCTGGGGTCGAGGAGTCTGAAGCGATGCATCGCGCGGACCCGCGTCGCGAAGTGGTAGAGCCCCGCGACGGCCGAGACGCGACTGGACTTCGTCTTACCCCGGGACGAGACGACCTCGACGAATCCCGCTGAGACCAGTTCTTTGAGGATGTCGGGCTCGAACAGATCGGCCGAAACGCTCGGCTGGAGCGAGGTCGACTTCTCTTCGCTGTTGGTAGGGCCTTTGACCACGGACAAGAACGCCAACCGGGCCTGCGGCGAGAGCAGATGCCACCGAGCGTCCCAGGCGGCCTGCCCTTTGCGGATGAACGCTTTTTCGAAGGTGCCGCGGGTTTCGCGTGGCTTCGTCTTGCCCAAGATGCCGTAGCTCATGGTCGATCCCGAGGAATGTCAACGATTCGACCGCGACGCAACTTATCGCTTCGAGGCCGCCTTGGGCTGGTCGACTTCAGGTGTCGACGATTGCCGCAGTTCTCTCGCCACTTCCCCCGCGCGGCGGAAGGCGCGGAGGACGTTCCCACCGAGGATCTTGTGGATATCAACCTCGGAATAGCCGCGTTTCAGTAGCTCCTCGGTGATCCTGGGATAGCTCGAAACGTCTTCAAGACCGACGGGCCACGAGTTGATCCCGTCGAAGTCGGACCCAATGCCAACATGGTCGACGCCCGCCACCTTCACGAGATGATCGATGTGATTCGCAACGTCCGCGATCGTCCCGCGAGGCATCGGGTGGGCCTTGGTCCACGCCTTGTAAGCCGCGTCGAACGCGACGGGGTCGGGATACTTCGCCTTCAATTCCTTGCGCATCGCCATGCTCGCCTTGGCCGCGCCCGGGACGATGAAGCCCGAGTAGAAGTTGACCATCACCACGCCGCCGTTGCTCGGCATCTGCGCGAGGATCGTGTCGGGGACGTTGCGCGGGTGGGGGCAGATCGTAAACGCGCTGGAATGGCTGGCGATGATCGGGGCCTTCGAGACCCGCAAGGCGTCGGCCATCGTCTCGGGTGAGACGTGTGAGATGTCAACGAGCATTCCCAGCCGGTTCATCTCCCGGACCACGCGCTCGCCGAACGGAGAGAGTCCGCCATGCCTGGGCGTGTCGGTGGCGGCGTCGGCCCACGAGAGGGTGACGTTGTGCGTGAGGGTCATATACCTCGCCCCGAGCCGGGCGAACGCGCGGAGCTGCGCGAGGTCGTCCTCGATCGCGATGCCCCCTTCGATCCCGATCAGCGAAGCGATCTTGCCCGATCTGACGATCCGATCGACGTCCTCGGCGCTGAGGGCGAGTTCAAGATCGTTCGGATATCGTTCGATCATCCGGTGAACGAGGTCAATCTGCTCGGTGACGGTGCGCGCGGGGTTGGCCTGCTCGCTGGGGATATAGACCGACCAGAACTGCGCCTTGAGCCCGCCCTCGCGCGCGCGGGGGATGTCGGTCTGCCCCGAGTCGAGACGCTTGCCGATATCGAGACGTTCAAATTTAACGTCTCCATCCTCGCGGAGCCGCCAGGGGAGGTCATTATGCCCGTCGAAGACGAACCCCGCCGCGTGAACCTTGAGGGCACGCTCCGAGACGGGCGGCAACGTGTCATCGCCGAGTGCCGTCGCCGCCACGAACAGGCAGAGGCCGGACAAGAGTCGCGAAGCTCGCATTAAGGAGCATCCCCGAGAAATAAGGCGTGCCGGAGAGGCGTCAACTATTATGAGGGGAGTGGAGCGACAGGGCAATGTCGCGGTGGGGGAATTCGACTCGGATCGAGCTATCGAGGCCCGATCGGCCTTTCCTCGTCCACGAAGGTGCCCGGATCATACGTTACCTTTTTTATGACTTTGGCTCTGTCTTGGTCGACTCTTCGGGCACGAGCTTGCGGACCTGGATGATCGTGTTGGCCTGATCGATATAGAGACCGAAGCGTTTGATGATGTCGCGGCGGATCGCGATCGCCTGCTCGGGGGCGTTCGCCTGGTCGGCGTCGTTGGCCTTGCTCATCAAGAGGGCGACTTCCTTGGACCGCGCGGCGATTGCGGCCTCGATGACGGTGGCCTTCTGCCTGGCGAGCAAGAGCCAGCCGCGCTCCGACTTCGCGGGGTCCTTTTCGAGGCTGGTTGCCAGCTCGCGCCAGCGACGAACGGCGTCGGGGTCGTCGTGCCGCTTGATCGCGGCGTCGGCCTCGGGGTAGACGGCCGCGTAGAGCTGTTCGCCCTGGCCGTCGGCCTTCTTGAAGCCGGGAACGCCCGACTTTTCGAGCACCTCGGCGCGACGCTCCGCACGATCGAGGGCGATCTTGTCGTGCCAGAGGTCGGTCTGGTTCTTGTAGGGATGCTCCGCGAAGCGACGTTCGAGTTCATCAAGGTAGAGCGACTGCGCCGAGGTCCAGTCGGAACGGTCCTTCGAGGCCATCAGCGGCTCGGCTTGGGTGTAGAGGTACTTTGCCGACGAGGGCCAGACGATGTACGCGATCGCCAACCCGACGACGATCAGGGCGGCGACCATCCCGATCGTCGGCAGGGCCTCGCGGATACGGTCGGCGGGCGACCTCTGCTTTTTCTTCTTGCCAGTCTTCTTCTTGATGAGGGCGACGTCCATCGTCCGCGTCGGGTTGTGCGCGCTGGTCCCTTCTTCGGGCCAGACCATCGGCATCGGCTGGCCGGTCTCGTGGCGTTCGAGCAGCTCACGCAGAGTCATCGCGACGGCCGCCGCGTCCCAGGGGCGATCTTGCGGGGCCTTGGCCATCAGCTTGACGATGAGGTCGTCGAGTGCGATCGGGAGATTCTGCTCAGCCTTGGCGCTCGGATTGGGCGGGGTTTCCGTCATATGACAATGCATGAGCACGTGGGCCGAACCGCCGTGGAACGGCATGTTGCCAACGAGCATCTGATAGAACAAGATCCCGAGCGCGTAGAGGTCGGTCTTGTGGCTGACTTCGGGCGTGCCGCGGATCTGCTCGGGGGCCATGTAGGCGGCGGTGCCAAGGGTCCGGCCGGTGGCGGTAAGCGCCGTGGCGTCGAGGTCTTTGGCGATGCCGAAGTCGGTGAGCTTGATCTCGTCTTCGAGGCTGACCATCAGGTTCGACGGCTTGAGGTCGCGATGGACGACGCTGTGGTCGTGGGCGTAGTGGAGGGCGTCGCAAATCTGGATGGCATAGCGGGCCATCTCGGGCCAGGGCAAGGCCCCGCGATCCTGGAGGACATGGTCCAGGGTGGTGCCCTGAATGTACTCCATCGCATACCAGTATGTTTTGCCCGTCCTCCCCCGCGCGAGGTATTTGACGATATTTGGATGACGGAACTGTTCGAGGATGTCGGCCTCGCGATTGAAGCGGTCGAACGCCTTCCCCTTCGACATCTGCTCGACGGAGATAATCTTCACGGCCGCGACCCGCGTCTTGCCCGTCTCGCGAGTCCCGCGATAGACGATCCCCATCGCTCCCGCCCCCAGCTCCGCGTCGATCAGGAACGATCCAAGCTTCTGGCCGATCATGGGTCGAAGTTCCGAAGGGGAGACGGCCTCTCCTCCTCCGCGCGCGGGAGGGGAGTCAGGACGACCAAGCTCGGCAGAATGGTCACCGAACCACACCATAATAGCAGAGAAGGCTCTGAGGTGGGCCGAGTCCGCCGGAACGCGAGATCAGGCGCGATCGTACCATCCGCGTGGGTCGCGTCGGGCGTGATAAACCGCCACTACCGTGATTTAACAACCAGTAGATCCATAGGCAATCCGAGCATAGGGTCAACCGGCAGGTCGCTCATGTCTGCCCAAGCCCTCTCGGCGACCCTGCCAGACAGTGATTCTGCCCATTCCCCAGGACGGCCAGACAGTGATACCGTGAGGGTTGTGCTCGAACTCGAAGTCCTCGGTAGGCGACTCGACTTCGGCCCGAAGTTCGACGATCTCGCTCGGAAGTATCCAGCAATCCCAGCCCTCGGGCTCCACGAAAAGGAGTATGAGCCTGTCGGTGTCGTTCGTCAGCGGCCGATGGCGATGCATCATGCCCGACCCCTCGACCGCCTATTGACCTGCAGATTGTCGAGTTCGGTTAGACTCGTCATCGAGCTTGGAGAGTGGTCGGCTTCGGAAGCTCAGAGACCGGAACTTGACTGCCTGAAGGTGAATAACGAAAACTCAGCGGACCCGGTCAGATACCGGGATGCCCTACACGACCAAAATGCGCCCGCGTGGCCGAGTCTATTGCAGCGTGAGGTTTATGCATCGGCCGCCGGCCGAGGTGCTACCCACGCCCATTCGCTTGCTTGGAGTTCCGCCCACGTGACGCCAAAACGGGGAGAGGCGTTCGGCCCTTCCCACGGCGCATCTTGGGGAACCTCACGACCACAGCTGACGCAATGAAAAGACCCGTCATATACCGGGACCCGGCGAGACAGTTCGTTCGGGTCGAGGTAGACGGTATCGACCTCACTCTCCAGAAGATAGACTTGCCCGCAGTTGGGGCACTTGAACAACGCGAAGTCTTCGTCCCCGAGGTTGTGCCCGCCGCGGCGGTAGACCTCATCGTAGTCGATCGCTTCCTCGGGGACGAAGTTGCTCATGTCTCTGCCGCCTAACCTCCGGTCGGCCAAATCTCTTGGGTAGCCCTGATCAATTCTTCGGCATCGCGCACGACTGGAAGCCGGCGGCGGGCAGGTAGCAGTTCTGCACGTAGTCCATCACCATCCGGTCAGCGTTGAACCGGCCGGCGAGGGTGATGAGGGCCGACTTCTGCCGCGCGATCCAGCCGCGAGGCAGGCCGTTGGCGTCACGATCGTAGAAGAGCGGCACGACTTCGGAGGTCAGCGTCTGGATCAGGGAATCGTGGTCGCGGTCGTCCTGCACCGAGGTGATCGCGTGCGACTCACCACGGCCGATCGCGAACCCGTTTGTGCCGTCATACGCCTCGGCCCACCAGCCGTCGAGGATCGAGAAGTTGAGCCCGCCGTTGAGGAGGACCTTCTCGCCCGAGGTGCCGCTGGCCTCCTGGGGTCGTCGCGGATTGTTGAGCCACACGTCGACGCCCTGCACGAGGTAGCGGGCGACGTTCATATCGTAGTCTTCGACGAACACGATCCGCTGCGAGAACTCGGGCTGCTTGGTAAGACGGACGATGTTCTGGATCAGCTCTTTGCCAAAGTGGTCTTCGGGGTGGGCCTTGCCGGCGAAGACGAACTGGATCGGCCGGTCGGTCGAGGCGATCATCTCGGTCAGACGCTCAACGTCGCGAAGCACCAGCCCCGCTCGCTTGTAGGTCGCGAACCGGCGGGCAAACCCGATGGTCAGCACGTTCAGGTCGAGCGCGTGGGAGTGGCGCTCGATGACCTCGTCGGGCTCATTCCGTCGCTTCGCCTGGAGGACCAGCCGCTGCCGGACGAACTTGATGAGTGCGGCCTTGAGGACCTGCTGCGTCTCCCAGAACTCCGAGTCGTCGACCGTCTTGATCTCGCGCCAGAGGCGGGTATCGCTCATCCGGTCCGGCCAGTCGGGGCCGAGGTGGCGGTTGAAGATCGACCGCATCGGCACAGACAACCAGCTCATCACATGCACGCCATTGGTGATGTGTCCGATCGGCACCTGTTCTTCAGTGCGGTTCGGATAGAGCGGTGCCCACATCTGCCGGGAGACCCGGCCGTGAAGCGCGCTGACGCCGTTGGCGTGCCGCGAGAGCTTGAGGGCGAGCACGGTCATGCAGAACGGCTCGTTCGGGTCGTTCGGATAGACGCGACCGAGTCCCATGAAGTCGTCGTAGCTGAGATGCACCCCTTCGCGGATCACGCCGAGATGTTCCTCGACGAGCGGCGCGGGGAACCGGTCGTGACCGGCGGCGACGGGGGTGTGGGTCGTGAAGACGGTCATGGTCGAGACGTCACGCGCGGCTTCGCCATAGGGAATGCCGTCGCGCTCCATCCGGGCGCGGACCATCTCGATCACCGCGAAGGCGCTGTGGCCCTCGTTGAGGTGGAGCACCGAAGGATGGATGCCGAGCGCGTCAAGCAGCCGGACCCCGCCGACGCCGAGCAGCAACTCCTGGCGGATGCGGACTCGGGCGTCTCCGCCATAGAGCCTTGAGGTGAGGGCGCGGTCGCTCTCATTGTTCTCGGGGACGTTCGAGTCAAGCAGGTAGAGGATGGTCCGGCCGACCTCAACCCGCCAGACACGCGCATGCAGTGTACCGACACGGGTGTCGATCGTGATCCGCACATCGGAGCCGTCGGGAGCCTTGACCGGCTCGATCGGCAGCATGTCGAACTTGGTGTTGAGGTAGTTTTCCTGCTGCCAGCCGTTGGCGTCGAGTTGCTGCTGGAAGTAACCCTGCGCATAGAGCAAGCCGATGCCGACGAGCGGGACGCCGAGGTCACTGGCGCTCTTGAGGTGGTCGCCCGCAAGGACGCCGAGGCCGCCCGAGTAGATCGGCAGGCTCTCGTGAAGGCCGAACTCAGCCGAGAAATAGGCGACCGGCCTGGTCCGCAGCGCGGGGGCGTTGAGAGCGGCCCACGACTCGGTATTTTTGAGATATTCGGAGAGGCGGCGGAACGCGTAATCGATCCGCGAATGGAGCGCGGTCTCCTCGGCGGCGGCCTCAAGCGCGTCGCTCGGGATGCGGTTCAGAAATTCGACCGGGTTATGATTCGTCTCGCGCCAGAGGTCCGGGTCGAGGATATGAAAAAGCGTGAGGTCATTTGGCTGCCACGTCCACCAGAGGTTGCGCGTCAATTCCCGCAACTTCTCGACGACTTTCACCTGTCCCGACATGCGTCCCCTCCACCGTCGAAGTGTGTCTCGCGTCGCCCGACCTTCTCGGGATTCCCCTGGCTGAAGAGGACACAGTATGTCCGATGACGGCCCAAAAGCCAATCCTTGACGTCGATTCACGCCGGCTCGGTACGATGCGCGTTGAAATTGGTCCGTTGTTTGCGGTTAAGTGATCGAACAGAGCGTCCGGCCTTCAAACGCGGTCCAGGGCGGTCTGCACCGCGAGCCTGTTGGAGATATCACGATGGCCGAAATCCCCACGATACCGAGCCTTGAAGCGCTGCAGATCTCGACGGTCAATGTCGGGTCGACCGAGACGGTTCCGCCCCATCTGACTTCGGCCCCCGTGCCGTCGGACGCCGCCGCGATGAGGGCCGACAGCGAGTCGACCGACCCGATTGCCGGGATCGGGGCTGAGGGGGAGATCGATGTCTGGGAGGCCCGTTATTCGAGCCGTAACTTCATTGGCCGCTTCGCCTTGAGGATCATTATCTCAATCGCCTGGATCGTTGGGGCCGTCTATACCTGGGGCTACAATCACGATGGGTTCGCGATCCCGATGGTGGTCGCAGGAATCGTCGTGCTCATCCTTTGGCTCGTCCTCCTTGGCCGGGTCATTCAGGCACGCTTCGGCCATCACTACCGTCTGACGACCCGCCGCCTGTTCGTCTCGAAGGGCGTCTTCCGCCACGAGCGCGACCAGATGGAATTGCTCCGTGTCCAGGACGTCCTCACCCGCCAGCAGTCTCTCATGGAGCGGATTCTCGGACTGGGGACGGTGATCGTGGTCCCCTCCGACAAGCGGCTTCCAACCCTTCATGTGCTGGGCGTTGATGATCCGAAGGGGATCATGGATCTCATCTGGCACCACGCCCGAGCCGAGCAGGATCAGCGGAACGTCCGGGTTGAATCGCTCTGATCGGCGCGAGGCTGCTTGCCCGTATGGCCTCGCGACCGTAGGCTAGGCGTCGTAGAGGCCGGGGAATGGTCCCGGCCCGATCCCGAGACGGAGCCGCCTTTCCATGCCTATTTTGACAGTCCAGGGAGAGAAGTCGTTCGAGGTCGAGTCGGGCACGAAGCTCGTGCTCGCGATCGAAGACGCGGGGATCGACATCCTCCACCGCTGCGGCGGCAACTCGAAATGCACGACCTGCCGCGTCCAGATCATCTCGGGCGAAGTCGGCGAGATGAGCGACCTTGAACGCGAGCGGTTGGCGCGTGAGGCCGCCCTTGGCCCCGATATCCGGCTCTCGTGCCAGATCCGCGTCGAGTCAGACGTGACTATCAACGTCCTTCAGCGTTCCGGTGCGACCGGTCTTGCGCCGGGAACTCGCCCGATGGATTGATGGATCGGAAAAAGAGCACGGGCGCAGGTGTCGAGTTCGGCACCTTCGCCCGTTCCATCTCCCGAGCTGCAACCCGTTGCAGGGGTTGGATCAGCGCTGCGCTTCGCTGCACTTCTTGCAGCGGACGACATACTTGCGGAGCATCGCGTTGCATTTGCGGCAGCGATGCGCCTTCGACTTGGCGAAGCTCTTCTTCCGGGGACGATAAGACACGGAACACCTCATCTTGGGACGAAAAGCGGGCCGTCGTACAGCCCGAGACGATCATGCCGAGGCCCGGTCGAGCGGCCGAGCCGAAGGACACCAATACTACCCGATCGTCATCCCTTTCGGCTAGGGGAGAGTTTTCAGCTCCACTCGTCCGCCAATTGGAGGCGACCGATCGGTCTCCATAGGCTGAGTCTGGACCCAGCCCCGGAGAATCCAGGTATTGGGTCTGGACCCAGCTTACGAGGCTTCGCCTTGCATGAATCGCTGGGCGAATCAGGTCATGAAGGCCCGTTTTGTGTCCCACCGCCACTGCGGCACCGATCACCGGGGATTCATCGTGATCGCGAAGTTCAAGACCGTGTTGTTGGTCGTGAGCCCCGCCGACTGGATTCGCCCCGAACCGGTGGCCGAGGCGAATGCGCCGGTTCCCATAGAGATTGTGAAGACATAGCTCGACTTGTCGCCCGGGGCCTGCTGGACGTTGAGGTCGACCGTCCCCCGCTTGCCGACGAGCCGCATCAGGCCAGTGGACATGAATTGTCCCGTCGTATCGAGCGCGGTGACGAAGGCCCCGTTGATCGCGCCTAGAGACTTCACGCGGCCCGAGAAGTAGAACGACCCGTAGTTATGACCGTTGGTCGTGAAGGTCCGGATCGACGAGGTCGGCGATTGGATCGTCCCGGCGATCGAGATGGCATGGGCCGGGGGGGCCACATGGGCCTTGTCGGGATGGGCGAGTGCCGAGTGGAGCGTCGAGAGGAGTTGCTTCCCTTCGAGGGGCTCAATATTCAAGGCTTTATGGCGATTACGGTTGCGGATCATCCATGAACCTCCCCGGGAGCCGGGCAAGAGTCTCGACCAGTCCGCGCCAATCCTTCGGCGCGGACACGTTGATCGTGGTCGAGATGCCCAAACCTGTCAATCTCAGCCTTCGAGCCGACATGCTCAATCCATCCCGAGCACCTTGACCAGGAACGCATAGCGATCAGCGGCCTCCTCGATCACCTTTGAGGTTGGCTTGCCCGCGCCATGGCCGGCCTTGGTCTCGATCCGGATCAGGGTGGGCTTGTCTCCCGTTTGCGCGGCCTGGAGCGCGGCGGCGAACTTGAAGCTGTGCGCGGGGACGACCCGGTCGTCGTGGTCGGCAGTCGTCACCATCGTGGGGGGATAAGAGGTGCCTGGTTTGAGGTTGTGCAGGGGCGAATACTTGTGAATGGCCACGAATTGCTCGGCGTTGTCTGACGAGCCGAAGTCATCAACCCACGCCCAGCCGATCGTGAACTTGTG
>JANXSY010000182.1 GCA_025356435.1 Isosphaeraceae bacterium
GCGTTGAGGCGATTGGCCTCGATCTGCCGCTGGGTGGCCATGATTGGTTCGCTCCGGTCGATGGTTGTGCGTCGGTGTTCGCAAGCCCGGCGCAGAGATCATCGGAAATGGAGCGAGGCGCGTCCCGTGAATCCGAGGCCGCGCGACGGAGCCACGTCAGCGACCGTCGAACGCCTGCACGAAGGCAGAGAGGTTGGCCGAGTCGAGCAGGGTCAGGCGATCGGGCGTCTTGAGGGTCGTGTAGATCGTGCGGGTGGATGCAAACCCTTCGGCAAGCCGCGCTGGGGTCGCGGGCTGTCCGCTCGGCTCGACCGCGCCGGCGATCACCAGGCGGTTGGGCGCGTTGAGGGCCGCGAGTTGGCCGACGTCCGCCGTTTCGAGCAGCCCCGGCGCGATCAGGCCCATCGGCAGCCCCGCCCAGGGGGTCGTGTCGGCGGCGACGAAGCTCACGAGCGGGCTGATGAGGCCGACACGCGTCGGATGATTGGGCCTCATTCCTGCGGCGATCAGGCCGACCAATCCGATCGGACCGACACCGACGACCTCGATCCCTGGATTCGACGTCGGCGCAAACTTCCGGATGGCGTCGATCCAGGTCAGGGCGTCGAGCACCCACTGGCCGAGGAGCGGACGGCCGATCCAGAGGCCCCACTCGGCCTCGTTGTGGTCGTTGACACCGTGGACGACCCCTCCCTCGGACTTCCCTCGACCCGTGGCGCGGAGGTCAACCGTCAAGACGGCCCGGCCTGTCGCCAGCAGGGCCTTCACCGTCGGGTCGTCGGCCCTGGCCTCGCCCGCTTGTCGGATCAGGAGGGTCGTCGCGGGTTGTTTCGACTCGTCGCCGACGAACCGACGCCCCCTGAGGGTGAGGCCGACCTCGGGCTGGATCGACCACTCGTCGCCGATGGGCCGGTTCAGAATGGGCGAGCGGGTCGTCGGACCGTTGACGAGCGCATCGAGCTTGGCGCGGAGGAAATTGGAGTCGGCCTCCCAGCGCTGGGGGTGATCGGCGGCTTTCGGCAGGGACGAGAGCCGGGCACGTCCCTCGGCCAGCGCGAACTGGGGGATGGTGACGATCGTCTTCGGGCGCGACGCCGCGTCGGGATAGCAGCGGAGGGCTTGCGGATCTTCGAGCGCGATCGCCGGCTCAGGGACGGGGCGGCCGTCTCCCTTGGCGCGGAGGTGGAGGTCGAGCCAGCCGTACATCGCCTCGCGCATGGGCTGGTTGTAGCCGTGGCCTGACTCGATCGTAACGTGGCGGAGCTTGGCATCAGCCCCGAGAGCCTGGAACCGTGGGCGGGCGAAGGCGACGCTCTTGGCGGCCTCAGCCACGCTGAATTGGATCGCGTCCTGAGTCGCGTTGACGATCATCAAGGCGCGTGGGGCCATCATCGCGAGGAGGTCGCCCGTGGTTGCGTAGGTCAGGCCCGAGGCGTTCATCTCGCAGACGCAGCAGCCGGTGCCAAGGTAGGACTCATACGTCCCGACGCCGCAGACCGGGACCACCGCCGCGAATCGGTCGTCGAGCGCCCCGGCATAGAGCGACTGGTTGCCGCCGCCCGACGCACCCGTCACGGCGAGGCGATGGGGGTCAACCTCGGGGCGCGAGATCAGGTAGTCGACGGCCCGGCGGTTGTCGTACACCTGAAGCCCGAGCAGCGAGACGCCGGTAGGCCACAGAGACGCGGCGTCGAGGGCACCGTGATAGGTGCCGGACTTCGGCTCGATCGCCCGCTCCCCCGCGCCGAAGGCATCGACGGCGAGCACGACATAGCCGAGCTTGGCCAGACCGATGCAGCGGGGCTGGACGTTGGGATCGATCCGCGCCCAGGCCCAGTGGCCGTGGACGCAGAGGATGGCAGGGACCTTCCCCTCCTCCGCCGCAGGCCGGTAGAGGTTGGCCGTCACGCGCACGCCAGGCCGGCTCTGGAACGTGAGCCGCTCGATGACATAGCCGTCGCGTTCGAGCGTGCCAAGCACCTCGGGCGCGAGGTTGCAGGGAGCATCAGGGATACGGCCGATCGAACGGCCCAGGCCCTCACGCACCGACTTCAACCGCGACTGCCAGCCCGCCTCGGTCGCGGGGGGTGAGTCGGGCAGGTTGCGGCGGATCGACCGGACCTGGTCTCGGACGAAATCGAGGTAGGGTCGGTCGGTCGGACTGGCGGCGGGTTTCATGGGACGTCGGCCTCGGTGAGACGATGAGCCTTTGTCGAGATCGATCAGCCTAGCCTGCGTGGGGGGTGTTCTCAAGGGTGCGGAAGGCGTCCGCCAGCAAAGTTGGCCTCGATTGATGGTGACGGCGAATTGGATTGCGCGGGTTGTCGTACAGTCGACACGATTCTCCTAAAAATTGCCTCAAGTATCCGTTGCCCCGAACCGGATCGAGATCCTAGGATCAAGATGTGCCTGAGCAGAGTCGCGCAAGCCGTCAGATACGTCGGTGATGCAGAAAACAACGACGTGAAATAAAATAATTCGATTCGGAGCGAAATTCAACTAAAGTAGCAGCGCATCAGACGTCGAGCGGATCGCCAGTCGTTTCGCCACGTCCGACGTTTCCCATTCCCGACGACGGGATGATCTCTCTCGATCCGACCCGGGCTCACCTTTCCGACCCTTGATGCGTCGGCAGGCCGAGATAGCCTCGGTTCCTTCATGGATGGGCATCATTGCATGGATGCTCACCCACCCGGGCCTCGGGTGGTCGGTTCGTTCTGCGCGCCTCGAACGAGCGTTGTCGCTCCAACCTTGAGATATCCCCTCGATTGACCACTGTTGATGTCGGAGCCCTTCATGTTCGCTCGGCTATGGAAGCAGACGACCCGGGCCTTCGGATCGCCCCGGATTCAGTCGACGCGGCGGGAACCGAAATGGGAAGCCCTTGAAGAGAGGCAGATGCTATCAGGAGCGGGTGTTGATTATGTGCTGAGCGGGTACACCTGGTCGAATCCGAGCAAGATCACCTACAGCATGCCGGCCGACGGCGTCTCGTGGGATCAAGGCGTAAATAACCTTAATACCATTTTGAACGCGGATTACGGTGGAGGGGCCTGGAAGCGTGAGCTGGCCAAGGCGCTTCAGACCTGGGCGTCGGTCGCGAACATCAACGTCGTGCCGACCGCCGACTCGAACGCCGACTTCAACACGCAGGGCCTCTGGCAGGGCGACCCCAACTTCGGCGACGTCCGATTTGGCGGCTATGACTTCGGCAACCAGATCACGCTCGCACAGTCTTACTATCCGCCTCCGAACGGCGTGACGGCCGCCGGCGACGTCGAGGTGAATACGGGCTTCAAGTGGGGTTCAGGGGCTGCTTTTGACCTCTACAGTGTCATGCTCCACGAGACCGGCCACTCCCTCGGCATGGCCCACTCGCCGCAGCCGACCGCCGTCATGTACGCGTCCTACGGCGGCGTCCGCACGGGCCTGACACCGTTCGACGTCGAGGGCATCCAGGCGATGTACGGTGCCCGAGTCGCTGACGTCTACCAGGCGGCCGGGAGTGGCCTCTCAGCCTCGACGGCGATCGACCTCACCGGTGGCCTCGACGGTTCGAAGGCGGAGACCGTCTCGAACGTCTCGCTCGCCACGGTCGGAGACACCGAATATTTCTCGGTCAACGTCCCGACGGGGATGACCGGAGAGTCGCTCAGCGCCACCGCCGCCGCGTCGGGGATCAGCTCGCTCAGCCCGAAGATCACGGTCTACGACGCCTCGATGAACGTGCTTGGATCGGACGGAGATTCGACCGCCTGGGGGAACAACGCGACCGTGAACCTCGCGAGCGTGCAGCCCGGCCAACGGCTCGTGATCGCTGTCACCGGGGCCACGAACGACGTGTTTGCCGTCGGTTCCTACGCCCTTCAGCTCAAGTTCAACGGCACCTCGCAGGCACCCCCAGTGCTCAATCCGCCGCTGCCGATCACGGCGGTGTTCTACCTCCCCCCCGGCGTGCCGGTCCCGGCCGTCATCCCGCCGCCCGCCTTGAGCCTTCCCGCGGTCACGTCGACGCCAACGTCGACGCCGACGATCGAGCTTGGATATGTCAATGCGGTGCGGCTACGCGGGCAGACGCTTATGGCTTCTTCACACGCGAACATCTATCATTTCGTCACAGTCCATAACGGCACCGTCGCGATTTCAGCCGGCGCGACGACGATCAAGGTCGCGAATCAGTTTGGCCAGGTCGTCGCCACGGGGACTGGACGGGTGTCGTTCCAGGCCCCTCACGCGGGTATCCGCTACTTTGTCGCCGTCGCCAGCCCGAACGGAATCAACGTGCCTTCCTATCACCTCTCGATCATCGTCACCCCCCCGACCTCGCACGCGAAGACGAGTTTCGGCAGGAAGAACTGGCGGCCGATCTCGTCGCATGACCAGGTTCCATCGACGCTGGAGTCTCCCGTGTCCCGGCCCGCCCCAAGCGGCTGGGGACACGTCCGGGTCGCCGTCATCACGCCGACCTGGACGTGGCGATAGGGGCGAACGCAACCGGCATGAGGTCCCTTGAGGATTCTAACCGAGTGGGCCTTGTGGTAGCCTGTTCGGGATGAGACAGCGAGGCCGACATCCCGACTCGTGCGGGGCGTCGGCCCCGTCGTCGGCCTCGACGGACCCGTCGGGGCGTCCCGTTTCCAGACCCCAAGGACTAACGACGTGGCTGACTACAGCGTGCCCCCCTTGCCGTACGACTTCGGTGCCCTTGAGCCCCACATCGACGCCAAGACGATGGAAATTCATCACGACAAGCATCAACAGGCGTACGTCACCAACCTGAACAACGCGCTCAAAGATCATCCCGAACTCCAGGGCAAGCCGATCGAAGCGCTGATCGCCGACATGAACGCGATCCCCGAGGCGATCCGCGCGGCCGTCCGCAACAACGGCGGCGGCCACGCCAATCACTCGTTCTTCTGGCAGATCATGAAGCCGGGCGGCGGCGGCGAGCCTACCGGCGCGGTCGCCGAGGCGATCACCTCGCAGCTCGGCGGCTTCGCCAAGTTCAAAGAAGACTTCGCCAAGGCCGGTGCCACCCGGTTCGGCTCGGGCTGGGCCTGGCTGATCAAGACCAAAGACGGCAAGCTCGCCGTCACCTCGACGCCCAACCAAGACAGCCCGATCATGGAAGGCAACACGCCGCTGCTCGGCTGCGACGTGTGGGAACATGCCTACTATCTCAAGTACCAGAACCGCCGCCCTGACTATATCTCCGCCTGGTGGAACACGGTCAACTGGGACGAAGTGAACCGCCGCTATTCGGCCTGATATCTCGACCCCAATCGCCCCGCGGGGTGGGCCTCCTCACCCCGCGGGAATACCAAGCAGGTCTCTTCCACGGGACTCTGCGTCATGACGATCCAACTCGCCAGCGAGGACGATAGGGTTGCCGCCGCCGTGCGGGACCGTTACCGTCATTGCCGACAACTCATTTCCTGGCCATCCTGTTGAAATGCGAGCTATGGGCGCGAAGTGAAAGTCAGATCAAAGGCCGGAAACTGTCATGCGATCAAAGCGCGATCAGCCTTTCGACTTCCCGCTGATCGCAAGCCTGTGCGTGATCGTCTTCTGTCTCCAACTCGCGACGCTACTCTTTGTCGCCTGCATCGCCTTCGCCCCGACCTCTCCGAGCGATCGGCTCGATCATCCGCGCGGAGCCGTCGTCGCAGGCCGAACTTGAGCGAGGACTTCCTATCCTGTTCGGGGAATTATCGCGATATCCGAATCAATTCATTCATTGGATAGGGTTGGGGCGGATCGTCTTATGCTCAAACCTCACGCTGAATGGCAAACCGAGAGGCGGGCTCTCGCTGGGAGCACGAGGGACGATCTTACTGAATCTGCACGCGACGAACTCTCTTGCTCATACATTTCATCATGAATTGTTCCATATCATCGACGTGATCCTGGCACCGAACTCCCGAAAAGAAATCCCTTGGTTTGAGGCACAAGCTTATGAGATTAAGTTCAGACTTTAATTCCATCCTCTCCATAGGTCTCCCATGACGGAAGAGAACGTTCCCGAGGTGCAGAGCGGGTCGATGAGCAAGCGGATGCTGATGATCGCGGTTGCGGTCGGCGTGTTCGTCCTGGTCGTCGAGTTGGGGATCGAGCGACTGCCCTGGGGAGCCATCGGCCTCGTCGCTGGGGGGCTTGTGATCCCCTTGGGGATGGCGGTCTGGGGAGGTCGGCAGCGGAGAGAGTCGTTCTGGGCACCCGTTGTCTTCGGGCTGATCGGCGGCGTGACGCAGCTGCTCTCGATCGCGGTCCCGCTGGCGATCTCGTCGGTGCTCCATCCCGACCCGCGTTTCCCGATGAAGATGATCCTGACCTTCGGCGCGCTCGCAACCGCCCTGAGCGGCGTCATGGGGGCGGTCGTGGGATGGGTCGTCGCCATGCTCCTCTCGCTGGGGCGGTCAAGGGACGGTGACGAGTGGCCGTCGGGTCATCCAGAAAGCATGGATTAACGAATACCCCGGCAGGCGCGGTCGTCGGCTTGACCCTTTTCTCGATTTGGGTAGGATACGCCTCGAATGAGGGGAACGCCGCGTCTCCTCGGAACCGTCCGCGCCCTACACCCGTCGAATCCGCCCGCGTTTGAGTTTCCGTCCGGCCGGACTCGTACACCCCAAGGGAAGGATGGTCACCGATGGATCGACTCACTCGCACACTCTCGGGCCTGGGACTCGCACTGATCGCCACGACGGCGGGCTGCCACAACGTGCGCGATGAGGTGCCGCCGCACCAGAAGTTCCGCAACGACGGCAAGCCGGATTCGCCGGTCGAATTCAGCACCCAGCCGCACCCGCCCCAAGGGGCAGCGTTCAACGGTCCGATCGGTGGTGCGCCGGGGAACGCGGGTCCGGGCGGCAACCCGCTCAACTCGTCGTCCTCGCCGGGCAACTCTTACGGCAACCTCACCTCGGGCAGTAAGTTCGGCGCCCCGTCGACGTCGGGCCTCGGTCAGCCGCCGTCGCTGATGGCACCTCCGATCGCCCCGCCAGTCACGGCGCCGGTCTACCCGCCGGCTGTCCCCGCGCGGCCTGAAAGCTCGGGCCTGATCCCGGGCCAGCCCGTCGACGGCCCCAGCCCGTTCTGACCTGCCCCGACCACGGGCCGACTGGGTTCGCACACCGGTCGGTCGGCAAAACGTGGAAGATGGCGAAGTGCTCAGCGTGAGTTGCTATCATTGGGCGATTATGACAACGGCCGAACCGCTCGCGATTCTCTGGGAAGACCCCCACTTGCTCGTCGTCAACAAGCCGGCGGGGCTGCTCACGCAAGGCCTCGCCGGGGGAGCGCCGACTCTGGAGGAGGCGGTGCGCCGCCATCTGCGGCCCGACGATCCCGACTCGATTTATGTCGGGACCGTCCATCGTCTCGACCGGCCCGTTTCGGGCGTGATCGTTTGGGCCAAAACCCTCAAGGCCGCACGCAGGCTCTCGGCGCAGTTTGCCGCGCGTCAGGCGAAGAAGGAATACTGGGCCGTCGCCGAGGGTCGTCTCGTCGGCACGAGCACCTGGGACGACTGGCTCGGACCGGTCGACGAGGCGGGCGTGGCCCGAGTTGTCCCCGCAGGGACGCCGGGGGCTCGTCGCGCGATCACGCGAGTCAGGCCGCTCGTCGGGGCGCGGGTGCCCGCAGGTCTAACGGCTCTGATCCTCGAACCTGATACGGGTCGGACGCATCAACTCCGCGTCCAGGCCAAGGCGCGGGGGTTGCCGATCCTGGGCGATACCCGTTACGACGCGACCCGCCCCTTCTCGAACGGGATCGCTCTGCACGCACGCAGTCTGACGTTCGCGCATCCGCTCTCTCGACGCGAGCTGTCAGTCGTCGCCGCCTTGCCGAAGGCTTGGAGCGATGATGGGCTGGCGATGCCCATTCGGTAACCCAGGCCGTCGCTCAGTCGAAGGTGATGCCGAGGATGCGGAGCTTGAGCGTGCCCTTGGGGATCGGAACTACGACCTCGTCGTTAATTTTCTTGCCGACGAGAGCCTGACCGATCGGGCTGGTCGTGAGAATCTTGTTCTGGTCGTAGTCTTCATCGCCGGGGCCGACGAGGACGAAGTCTTCTTCTTCGTTGAACCCAAGGTCAAGGACGCGCACTTTCGAACCGAAAACGACGCGGTCGGTCGGCAGGGTCGACCTGTCGACGATGAACGCGCGAGCGAGTTTGTCTTGCAGCTCGTTGATCCGGGCTTGGAGCATCCCCTGGGCCTCGCGCTGAGCGTCGTACTCAGCGTTCTCTGACAGGTCTCCCTCGGCACGGGCGAGAGCGATTGCTTCGGCGATCCGAGGCATGTCCTCGTTCGTCATCCTGTCGTATTGGCCCTTGAGCTTCTCGTAGCCTTCCTTCGAGATGGGGATTCGTTCTTCGGACATCCGTTGCAGCTCCCGAGGTCGGACAAGCGCGGGCTCCGGCGGGATCGTATCGACCGGCCGGGCCGTGATGAGACTCACTGCGAGAAAGATCAGCGGAGCAAGGACGAGGCGTTGCAGACGTAGTCTCTGGCAAACGAATACCGCGGCCTTGGGGGGTCGCCCCGGGCCGCGGTCATATTCCGTCTCAGAGCCTAGTCTTCCCCGCCCCCAGACGCAAGCCCAACCCCCGACGCATCCGTTGTTATCGGTAGCGGTCATGGGGCTTAGGGACTTAGGGACTTAGGGACTGATCTGTTTGGTCACGTCGAACGACTTGAGGAAGTCGTCGCCCGACTTCGACATGACCTTGTCTTTCTCGCCGACGATGAGCACCTGATAGAGCCGGGTCTTGTCGAGGAAGATCCGGGAGCGACCCATCCCGACCTTGTTACCGGGAAGCGGCATGGTGTACTCGATCTCCTTGCCGGGGATCGCACCGAGCTTGATGTCCTTCTTGTTCAGTAGGGTGCCCTTGACCTGAGTGATCGAGCCGTTGACGCAGCCTTCAAGGACGTTGTCCGGGGGGGCGTTGCGGATGGAGGCGGGGTAGTCGTTGTAGGAGGTGAAGTAGGCGACGCTGCCCATGTCGGCCACGAACAGGTGGACCTCGATCTCACCGATCTCGGTGGGGACCTTGAGGTTCTGCTCTTTCGGAGCGGAGGGCATGGCGACCTTGAAGGTGCCCGCCTGCGAGACAAACGGCTTGTCGGCCTGGACAGCGAGCGTGGCAGCTAGGATCATGCATGCGAACGTCATCGGTGTGATTCCTCGAATGGTGAGAGGATGCCAGGGACGCAAGTGTCTGACATCATTCGTGCCGCAGGGCCTCGATCGGGTCCATCTTTGCGGCGCGTTGGGCCGGATAGAGTCCAAACAGGATACCAATGGCGACCGAGATCCCGAAAGCCAGCACCACAGAACTCACCGTGACAACCGGGTTCTGATCCTTGGCGTAATACTTGATGATCTGTGGGATTCCGACGCCGATCGCTACGCCGAGCACGCCGCCGATCCCCGAGAGCACGACCGTTTCGATCAGGAACTGCTGCGTAATGTCTTTCCGCTTCGCGCCGAGGGCGCGACGGATGCCGATCTCTCGGGTACGCTCGGTCACGGTGGCGAGCATGATATTCATGATGCCAATGCCGCCGACGAGGAGCGAGATCGAGGCGATCGTCCCGAGGATGACGCTGAAGGTGCGGGCGGTGCGTTCGGCCTGCTGGATCAGGTCATACGGAACGGTAATCTCGGCATCCTTCTTGGGATGCTTCGGCTTGATCGCAGCCTCGACGATCGCGGCGGTCGAACGGACCTGATCGGTGTTCTTGACCCGGAGCGTGATCTGCGTGAGCTGGGTCTCTTCGATCGCCATCGAGCCCGACCGCATGTCGACGATCCGCTCGCCGAACCGAAGCTTGCAGGTATTGAGCGGGATGTACACATCTTTATTGTAGTCCATCGCGGCCAGGCTGCCGCCGACGCCCGCCGAGGAGGCCCGCTTCTTCGTCACGCCGACAATGGTGTAATAGTCTCCGCCGAGCTTGACCGCCTTGCCGATCGGGTCTTCATAGGGGAAGAGTTCTTCGTTGACCTGCGAGGCGAGCACCGCGAAGTTTTCGTAACGCTCGTCGTCGGACGGGGTGAGGAACCGGCCTCGGGCGATTTCGAGGCGGTTGAAGTCGGCGTAGTCGTGGGTGGTGCCGACAACGCGCCCCTCGATCGAGCGGCTGAGGTAGCGGATCTGCTTGCGGATCTCGCGGATCGGCAGCGCCTTTTCGAGCGTCGGCACGACGGCGAGGATGCGCTTGAAGTCGTCGTATTTCAGACCGTAATTGAGGATGCGCGTCGGGCGACCGCCTGAGGCCTGAGACTCCTCGGTCGGCTTGACCGATCGATAGATGATGTTCGTCGCGCCCAGTTCTTGATATTGCCGCTGCGCCTCGCGGCTTGACCCTTCGCCAACGGCCAGCATCGAGATCACCGCCGCGACGCCGAAGACGATGCCGAGCACGGTCAGACCCGACCGCAGCTTGTGGAGCAGCAGGCTTTTCATGCCGAGGGTCAGGCTGCGCAAGATGCGACGCATGGCGGGCGATCTCCAAGGAAGGGTCCAGGACGTTCTTTATGCGACGACCATGCGGCGGGGCTCAGGTCGCGGCGAGGGCCTGCTGTGCCTCGGCCGCCGCGAGCATGCGGGGGCTGGGGCCGTCGGTGACAATCTGGCCGTCGCGCATCCGGATGATCCGCTTGGCGTGCTCGGCAATGTCGTCTTCGTGCGTGACCATGATGATCGTCTTGCCGGCGTCGTTGAGTCGACCGAGCATCATCATGATTTCATGACTGGTGGCCGTGTCAAGGTTGCCGGTGGCCTCGTCGGCGAGGATGATGAACGGGTCGTTGATGAGCGACCGCGCGATCGCCACGCGCTGTTGCTGGCCGCCGGAGAGCTGGGTCGGGCGGTGATCGAGGCGATCGCCCAGGCCGACCATGCCGGCGAGGGCCTCGGTCCGCTCCTGCT
>JANXSY010000196.1 GCA_025356435.1 Isosphaeraceae bacterium
CAAGTCGAACACAGCGATCGAGCCGCCACGAGGCGACGGCTGCGCGTTTGACGAGGTGCATCCGGGTGATGGTCGGCGGCTGCCAGTCGGCGACCCACGCCGCGAGGTGGACATCAAAAGCGGCCTTATCTTCGGTCGGCAGGACGACATGTTCGGATCGGAGGCCGTGGTCAAGGGCATTGAGGCACGATCGCGCCTTGCCCTCTTTGGTCTTCGGCCCGGTCGACTTCTGGGCGTTACGCTGGTTGGCGTCGATGCGTGCCTGGCTGGTCATCGCGGTGGCCCTTGCTTCGAGGTGGTGATCACAATATCGATCACAAACACCATCTGAATTTTGGGCAGGGTCGTCCCGCGAATCCGAAAAGAATTTTGTGAGGCCGGGCGAAGTCTGTCCGACTCCGTATTTCGTAGGGTCCGCTGTGAACGACGGTCGCAGAGTGTCGAATCGAAGGCGGCGCGAACAGCCGGCCCTGCGAAATCAGTCGAAGTGACAGAGTATTTATCCTAAAATTGTTGGAAAATATTCTTGACTCGGTGTCAGGTCCGCTGCAATACTCCCTTTTACTGATTGGGTCGTACGCTCAATAGACCCAAAGTACCCTCTCCCGCCGGCTTCCGTCTTGAAGTCCGGTCGCGCTCGCGACCTTCCGCCTCACCCCGATAATTCTCATCGATTCGAGAGTTCCAGGGCAGCCGCACGGCACTCGTGCATTGCAATGTCATAGACTCGGTCGGCATCTCCTGTCGATTCGCGTCCTGAAAAGCTGATCGACGAGTCTGATCCGGACTGTCCGAAATCCGATGGCTTTTGCCGCGTCGGCGATCGGTCGATCCTTCGATTTGCGCTCGTCGTAAGCCATCGATGCGCTTGACGACCGACGCATTCTTTTATCATCATGCGTCGGTCTGTCTGGAAAATGAGAGGTATCTTGCATGCATTTATCTGCATCGCTCCGATCAGGATTGATCGATTGTTCCCCCGTGGAATTCGGTCGAATCCCTGAGTGAATCGGTATTCAGTCGATCCTTTCCCCCGCACGAGGGGGAGAGTTTCCGGTGCGGGTGGCGGACTCAGGTCGAGTCTGGCTGCCCGCGTTGACGGCGGTTTCGTGGCTCGTTGTCCTGATCTCATTCATTGATTTTGGAGAGACTCCCATGAAGAAAGCACGTCGCGGATTCACCTTGATCGAACTGCTGGTCGTCATCGCGATCATCGCGGTGCTGATCGCGCTGCTCTTGCCGGCGGTGCAAGCGGCCCGCGAGGCGGCGCGTCGCTCGCAATGCATCAACAACCTCAAACAGCTCGGGCTTGCGGTGCATAATTATGCGTCGCAGACGACGGTCTTCCCGATGCAGACGCTCTTTCCCACGGCCCAGTACGATAGTTGGGGCTGGAGCTACGGATGGGGGCTCTCGCTGCTGCCACACATGGAGCAACAGCCGGCGTTCAACGCCTTCAACTTCTCGCTGGGAATTTTCGGGAACCAGAACGGCAACACGTATCAGCAGGGCAATACGACAGTCATGAACATGCAGATCGCGACGCTGATCTGCCCGTCGGACGGCACCAGGAAGCTTCCGGCGTCTCCATATGGGGCGACGAACTATGTCGGCAATTATGGCGGTCCCGGCCAACTCGCCGCCGTCGGCACGAATGGGGCATTCAGCGGCACGATCATTCCCAACGGCTGGTATTCCGAGGCAAACCTTGGACCGATTGGATTTGAGTCGATCACCGACGGGACATCGAACACCGCACTCTTCAGCGAGCGCCTGCTCGGGATCGTCGGCAATCCGTCGGTGTCGTTGAACTCGGGCGACTCGAAGCGGGCGATCTATACGGCGACCGGTCCGCTGGGCGGCTCCGGGCAGGCTGGTGCCCAGCAATTTATCGCCGCGTGCAAAAATCTCCCTGGTACCACGACCTCGACTCGGTCGAACGGCAACGGTTACACCTGGTTCGCAGGATACCCGTGGCACATCGTCGTCAATGCCTATACTCACGTTGGATCGCCCAATTCGGGCACGTGCACCAACTCTGCCGATCAAGGCGGCTGGCTCAGCTTCAGTGGACCCTTCGGATCGGCCCCGCCGAACAGCAACCACTCGGGCGGGGTGAACATGGGGATGGCCGACGGGTCGGTCCGGTATGTGAAAGACTCCGTCAACCCGATCACTTTCTGGGCGATCGGTACCCGCAAGGGTGGAGAAGTGCTCAGCTCCGACTCCTATTGATCGAGCAAACGTCGCGACCCCCGCCCGCATCAATCGACCGGGCTGGGGAGCGCGGACTGATCGCGGCGAGCCTTCCGAATATTTTTCCGGCGGTGCCTCTTAGGGGCGCCAAGGCTGGGTCATCCTACCAATTGGAGTGAGACGCGAGATGAAACGAATCGTCGGAATGCTCGGGGTTGCCGTCATCGCTGGCGGATTGATCGGATGCGGCGACGATAAGCCCAAGGTCGACCCGGAATCGGTGACGAAGGACAATCGCCCCGCCGGCTTCGAGGACATGATGAAAGGGATGGAAGGCAATATGAAGAAGGCGGGGAAGCAACCGGAGAAGCTCTCGAAATAAAGCCTCTGGCAGATCACTCAACGATCGAATAGTCTCCATCGCGCGCCCGGCCAAACCGATTGGCCGGGCGATTTTATTGCTCAAGAAGTCGTCAAGATTGGGACTCCCGGTTGATTTTCGGGCGACATTTCGGGATGCTAGGTGCGTCTCTATCTCTACTTTGAGGAGTCTCCTGTCATTTCGAAACGCAAACCGCCGAGCCAGCGTCCCGAGCGAAAGCTTAACGAAACCGCCAAGGCGATCGCCCGCATCCGCGAGGAAGCCATCGCCATCAAGGCGGAAGAGGCCCAGAAGTCGGGCCGGAGCGATTCGACCGGTCACGTCCCGACCCACGCCGGCCGGGTGGGCAGTCAGTTCAAAGTTGCCCAAGCGCCCGCGCCCATGGTCTCGACCAAACAGCCGAAAAATCCGGGTTCTTGACGCCAGGCACCTCGAACGGACCTCCCCGTGAAATTTACCGCGACGATGGTTCTGGCGGCCTCTCTGCTGGTCGCCGCCGACGAGCCGGCCAAGATGCCTCGCGAGGCTCAATCCAGATTTGAACCTCCGTCCGGGCCTGGGGCCGGCCAGAAATTCCTCGGTCGCTTCGTCGGCGACTGGCGGGTGTCGAAATCATTCTTCCCCCGCTCCGGCGAACCGATCCGGGCGGTTGGCACTTGCCGTCAGTCGATGATCCACGACGGACGATTTCTTCAGTCAGACTTTGTTTTCGAACAGAACGGCAAGAAGACGACTGGGCAGGGGCTGGTTGGGTTCGAGTCGGAGTCGGGTTTGTTCACAAGCGTCTGGACCGACTCTCGTCAGACCAAGATGTCGTTTCGGCAGAGCCGCGACACGTTCGACGGCGAGCGGATCGTGCTCTATAGCAAGTCGGTCGAGCCCGAAGGTAAGGATGCCCGGCGGTCGAAAACGATCACCCACCTCGACGCCAACGGCAACACGCTCGTCCATCGCCAATATGCCATCGGTGCTGACGGCGAAGAGCGGCTGATGATGGAATTGGTGATGGTCCGCGAGCCGGCGAAGACGTAAATCAATCGTCGCGCTCGACTCAGAGCTGAGTCTGCGCGATTTCGATTGCCTTGAGGATGCCGCGTGCTTTGGTCACGGTCTCCTCATACTCGGTCGCGGGGTCGCTGTCATAGACGATCCCCGCTCCGGCCTGGATATATGCGGTCGTCCCCTTGAGGACGAGCGTTCGGAGAGCGATGCAGGTATCCATATTACCCGTGAAGTCGATGTATCCGACCGCCCCGCCGTAAGGCCCGCGGCGCTGGGGCTCGACCTCGTCGATGACTTCCATCGCACGGACCTTGGGGGCACCTGAGACCGTGCCGGCGGGAAGCCCGGCGCGGAGGGCGTCGAAGGCGGTCTTGCCGGGCGAGAGGGTGCCGGTGACGTTTGAGGTGATGTGCATGACGTGCGAGTAGCGTTCGACCGTCATGAGGTCGGTCAGCCGGACCGAGTCAAATTCGCAGACCCGGCCGACGTCGTTGCGGCCGAGGTCGACGAGCATGATGTGCTCGGCCCGCTCCTTGGGGTCGGCGAGTAACTCAGCGGCGAGGGCCTGATCTTCGGCCTCATCCTTGCCGCGTCGTCGCGTGCCCGCGAGCGGCCGGACCGTGACCTGGCGATCTTCGACCCGCACCAGGATCTCGGGCGAACAGCCGATCAGGCGGAAGTCGTCGAAAGTGAGATAGAAGAGGAAGGGGCTGGGGTTAACGACCCTTAGCACCCGGTAGATGTCGAAGGGGGCGGCCGTCGTCTCGACCTCGAACCGCTGGCTGGGGACGACCTGGAAGATGTCACCGGCCTTGATGTATTCCTGACACTGGCGGACGACGTCTTCGAACTGCTCTTGGGTCATGTTCGAGGTCGGGACCAGGGTCACCGGCCCGGTGGTGTCGATGTCCTGGAGCGCGGGCTCAGGCTCGGCGACGGTGAGCCGCGCCGCCAGTTCGTCGACCCGGGCGCAGGCCTTATTGTAGGCGGTCTTGGGGTCGATGCCCGGCCCGAGCCTGGCGTGGGCCACGACGAGGATCGTCTTGCGGATGTGGTCAAAGAGGACCATCCGGTCATAGAGCGAGAACGAGAGGTCGGGCAGGCCCCGGTCGTCGGGCGGCGCGTTGGGAAGGCGCTCGATGTAGCGGACAGAATCATAGGCCGCGAAGCCGACCGCACCGCCGGTGAATCGGGGCAGTTCGGGGTGGTTGACTGTGGGATAGTCGGCGAGGAGAGCTTCGAGGTCTCGGAACGGGTCAGCACTCTCGAACTCGCGGGCAGAGGCGGGGTCGTCGACCGGGGTAATCGAGACGCGGTTGCCCCTGGCCTCGAAGCGGAGGAACGGCTCGGTGCCGAGCAGGCTGTAGCGTCCAACCTTCTCGCCGCCAATGACGCTTTCGAAGAGGAACGACGGGGCCGAACGCTCGATTCGCCGGAAGGCCGAGACGGGCGTCAGACTGTCTCCGACGAGTTGGCGATAGACGGGAACCAAGCGGGCGTCGCCGGCCCGGCGTGCAAACTCGTCGAAGGCGGGCCGGTGCATGGCCATAATCGTCTCGGTTTCGATGGAGGCGGTGGGTGCGAGACGGACGATCTTACCAGCACGCAGAGGGGGCGGACAAGTCGCGGCCGGGCGGGGCGAAGTTCAGGCCGGAGAGTCTGCGTGACCGCGAAACTCGAATCGTGCCAAGGGCTAACGCCCGTCCGGTTCAGAGAAATTTGAGGTGCGAATGGTCGTCGCGGTTGCTTGACACTGGGATGGGCCGAATTACAATGATTTTACGACACCGCATTCCCCCAGGGCCAGACGCGACGCTGGAGGTTCATCGTGTCGGCAGCGACCGGCGAGGACGGCGACCGATCGTCGTCGGATGGAGGAGGATCTTGATGAAGTGTATGAAGTGTGCCAAGGTTGCCACGTTCCACATCACGGACATTGAGCGTGGGAAGCCGCACGAATTCCACTTCTGCGACGATCACGCGCGACAGCACCTGGCTCCTATGGCGGATTCCTCCGACAAGCCGGCGATGAGCGAAATGGCCAAGGCGCTGATCGGCTCTGCAACTGAGGCAGCCCTGGAGCCGACACCCGTCGACCAACAAACCTGCCCGGTCTGCCAGATCTCCTTCGGCGAATTCCGCAGCACGGGACGCCTTGGGTGCCCGCACGATTACGAGGTTTTTCGCGACGAGCTGATGCCCCTGCTCGAAAATATCCACGAAGCGACCCGCCACAACGGCAAGTCTCCGCGCCGAGCACCTCGGGACCCGAAGCAGCAGACGATGCTGATCCAGCTCCGAAATGATCTCAAACGTGCCGTGGCCGCGGAAGATTACGAGATGGCCGCCCGCGTTCGTGATAAAATTAAGTTGCTCGAACAAGAATTGGGACGATAGCGACGGCGAACGTCCTCTCGGGTGGCTTGCTCATGACGTGTCAGCGATGTTCGGACGAAGCGTCGGTCCACCTGACCGAAACGGTCGATGGCCGCCCCACCGAACTCCACCTTTGTGTCCCTTGCGCCCGCAAAGCCGGGATCGTTCTGCCGGAGAAGCCCCCCGCGTTGGGGCTCGACGCAGTCGTGCAAGGGCTGATCGTCGCCCATGTCGGCGAGCTAGTTGGAGATCTAGCCGAGCTTGCCTGCCCCGACTGTGGGATCAAGTTCATGGAATTCCGGGCTCAGGGTCGTCTGGGCTGTCCGGCCGACTATGATGTGTTCCGCAGAGGGCTGATTCCCCTAATCTTCCGTCACCACGGCGCGACCCGGCACGTCGGTAAGATCCCACGGCGATCCCGCGCTGGGACCGACCGCGCCCGACTCCGCCTCCGTGCCGTCCTCCGAGACACGATCGCCCTCGAAGACTACGAGAATGCGGCCCGCATCCGCGACCAGCTCCGCCACAAGGACGCCGACAGATGAATCTCGATGAACTGACACAAACCTCCGGCGAGTGGCTTCGTGGCACCGGGCCGGAGAGCGACATCGTGATGTGCTCGCGGATTCGCCTCGCGCGAAACCTTAACGATTTCCCCTTCATCAATCGCGCCAGCCGTAGCGAGAAGGGGGAGATCGAGACTCACATCCGGACGGCAATCGCCGCCGTGAGTGACAACCTCGCCTATCTCGAACTCAACCAGCGGAGCAAGCTCGACCTTCAATTTTTGGTCGAACGCCAGCTCATCTCTCGCGAGCACGCATCCGCTGACTATCCGCGCGGGGTCGCGATCGGTCCGCACGAAAACGTCTCGATCATGGTCAACGAAGAAGACCACGTTCGCATCCAGGCGATGCACTCGGGCCTCTCGCTTCACGACGTCTGGGAGCAGATCAACGCCCTCGACGATCAGCTCGAAGAACGCCTCTCTTATGCCTTCAGCTCGCAACTCGGCTACCTGACCGCCTGCCCGACGAACGTCGGCACGGGCATTCGCGTTGGCGTGATGCTTCACCTCCCGGCGCTGGTCCAGACAAAGCAGATCGACAAGGTGTTCCGCGCCCTCCAGAAGATCAACCTCGCCGTCCGGGGACTCTACGGCGAGGGAACCCAGGCGTTCGGCGACTTTTACCAGATTTCAAACCAGCAGACTCTCGGCAACAGCGAGCTCGAACTGATCCGCAACCTCACTGAGGTTGTCCCACAGATTATCGAATACGAGCGCACCGCCCGCCAGAAGCTCGTGAGCGAGCGTCGGCAGCACCTGCACGACCAGGTCAGCCGCGCCTACGGCGTCCTCAAGACGGCCCACACGATTTCCAGCGAAGAGACAATGCACCTGCTATCGAGCGTGCGGATGGGGATCAACCTCGGCCTGATCGACGACCTGGAAATCCCGACCGTCAACGAACTCTTCATTCACACTCAGCCGGCCCATCTCCAGAAGATTCAGGGCACGCCGCTCGAAGTCGACGAGCGCAACGTCGCACGCGCCTCGTATCTCCGCAGTCGCCTCTCGAACGGCCGGCACACCGAGGCGAATTAAGGCGTGTTGATCTCCTTTGGGGCCTCGGAATCCATCCCCCGGCGCGGGAATGGACCGGGGCCTTGCCGAAAGATCAGCGCGTCGACTGAGTATCGGTTGATCGATAAGGGTGAGAGAATCACGACCAAGACGTAAGCGAGCATTCCCTGGTTGGGAAACAGCATGCTGAAGGGATTAAGTCCCATCGCGAACTGGTTCATCCCTTGCCCGTTTGCGGAACCCGAGACAAGCATGTACGTCGTGAGCAGGGGGGTGAGCAGCGAGAGGAGACAGGACAGAAACGCGACGATCGTCGTGAAGATCCCGAAAATAAGGCCGACGGCGAGGGCGAGTTCGAGATAGGGAAGGGCCATGATAAGGCCCTCCATGCCCGGTGCCGTAACTGGGGTGCCGAATCCTGAATTGCCGAACGGGCTGCCGCGTCCACTTTTGGCGAAGATGCCCATGAGGCCGCTGTTGAGCATCGTCAGCCCGACCGAAATTCGGGCGAAGCAGGCGAGGGCGGGGAGCAGCTTCGTTATCTGTCCCTCGCGGTTATAGGCCGACAACTGATCCATCAGGGTGGACGTGCTCATCGACGTGATCTCCCGGGTGACGGGGTCTTTAGCGACCATTCGCGCGCATTTTTTCCATGATCGGTCCGATCAATTCGGTGGGGACAAATCGGTCGAGTGCGCTTGAGCCGCCGAACTGAGCCACCTGCTTGATGAGGCTGCTCGAAACGTGAGAATACTCGCCGTCAGCCATCAGGAATACGGTCTCGACGCCGGGGTCGAGGCGATTGTTCGTGAGAGTCATGCTGAACTCATATTCCATGTCGGAGAGCGTGCGGAGGCCTCGGAGGATGATCTTGGCACCGATCTGCCGGACGAAATGGACCGTCAGGCCCTCAAACGCCTCGACCTCGACGTTCTCGTACGGTTCGACAACCTCCCTCGCCAGCGCCACGCGTTCTTCGATTGTGAAGAGTGATTGCTTGTTGGGATTGATGCCGATGCCGACGACCAGCCGGTCGAACAGAACGCGACCTCTGCGAATCACGTCGAGATGTCCGAGCGTGAGCGGGTCGAATGTTCCGGTGAACACGGCGATCCGGGGTTCCAGAAGGCTCATCAGCCGATCTCCAGGGCCTCGGCAAGTCGCCCGAGGTCATCGTGATTCGTGTAAATATGAGGGCTGATCCTGACCCGGCCCCGCCTCGACGCGAGCGCGATCCCCTGCGAACGGAGTGTGCGGGCGAAGTGGTCGGGGTCAACTCCGTCCCGTTCGATCGCGACGATTCCTGAGAGGTCTCCGGGCCGATCCGAGCCGTAGACGCTCCAACCGGCGCTCCGCGCGACCTCACGAACCGCCGAAGCGCGGTCGAGAATGCGCGCCGACACGGCCTCCGGACCAATCTCCAACAGGAGCTCAAGGCTCGCGCCCAGGGCGTTGAAGCCCGCCATGTTGAGCGAGCCTCCCTCCCAGCGCCCGGCGGTCGGTTTGAGATTCATTTCCAGGGTCGAAGAGTGATGAGAGTTGGTGACGCTGTGCCAGCCGACGCCGATCGGGTGGAGCCGCTCGATCCATTCGCGGCGAACATACAGAATTCCCGCCCCCTCGGGGCCGAGTAGCCACTTATGGCCGTCAGCCGCGAGGAAGTCGATGGGAGTTCTCGCGACGTCGATCGTGAACGGGCCGAGGCCCTGAATGGCGTCGACGAAGAAGGCGATTCCGCGATCCCGGCACAGACTGCCGAGTGCGTCGAGATCGTTATGAAAGCCCGAAGAGAACTCAACGTGGCTGATCGTCAGCATCCGAGTCGTCGAGTCGATCGCGGCGGCGATGTCGTCGATCTCAACCCGGCCTCCGCGGCTCGGGACGGTACGAAGTGAGACTCCGCGAGCGGCCAGATTCATCCACGGATAGAGATTGGACGGATATTCCTCGGCCGCTGTGACCACGCTATCCCCCGCGCGCCAGGGGAAGCCCTCAGCCACGAGGCTGATGCCGTGTGTGGTGCTCGCCACAAAGGCGATTTCCTCGTGACTCGCCCCGATCAGGCGGGCCGACTGCTCGCGGACGACGTCGATCCGCGCCTCCCAGTCGAGCCAGTGAACGATGCCGTTCCGCTCCTGGTCGTCAACCCACTCGCGGAGCCGGTCGCCGCAGCGACGGGGTAGGGGGGCGACGGTGGCGTGGTCGAAGTAGGCCCACCGCTCGGCGACGGGGAACTCGGCCCGGCGGATCGCATCCCAATCCATCGCACCGACTCCGAATCGCCCGTGAGTTTGCCTGGTTTCCGTATCCTACGCCCGGGCCTCGCGGAACGCCAGAATCAAGGCGTCGAGGTCAGAGTCGGAATGACGCGCCGAGACGCAGATCCGCAACCGAGCCGTACCCTCGGGGACAGTCGGAGGACGGATCGCCGGGACGAAGAACCCTCGCTCGATCAGGCGTTCCGAGAGCGAAAGGGCCGTAAGAGGTTCACCGATGATGACCGGGACGATCGGCCCGGTCGATTTTGGGACGTCGAAACCGAATGCGAAGAGGGCTGATCGAAGCCGCTCTGCGTTCGCTCGGACACGCACCCGACGTTCGGGCTCGGTCCCGACGATTCGCAAGGCTTCGCGCGCGGCGGCAACGGTCGAGGCGGGTGAGGCGGTCGAGAAGATCAACGGCCGTGCGTGATTCGTCAGCCAGTCAACGAGCCGTCGCGACCCCGCCACGAATCCGCCGACTGATCCCAGTGCCTTTGAGAGCGTTCCGACCTTGATCGTTACCCGATTCGCGACGCCGCATTCGGACGCAGCCCCACGCCCGTCCGGTCCATACACGCCGGTCCCATGTGCCTCATCAACCAACAGCATCGTCTGATATCGGTCGGCGAGTTCGGCAATTCGGTCGAGGGGCGCGAGGTCTCCATCCATGCTGAACACGCCGTCGGTAACGATCAAGGAACGGCGGAACCGGCCGGAATCGTTCGCGAGCAAGGCGGAGAGAGAGTCGACATCGGCGTGGGGATAGACCCGGATCGTCGCGCCTGAGATCCTCGAACCGTCGATCAGGCATGCGTGATTGAGGCGGTCGGAATAGATCACGTCAGGCTTACTGACCAGGGCAGCGATCGTGCCGACATTGGCCGCATAGCCGGATGGAAAGAGGACGGCAGCCTCGACCTGCTCGAAGTCGGCGAGGTCGCGAGCGAGGACTTCATGCTCTGCAGTCCACCCTGAGACGAGCGGCGACGCCCCCGCACCCCAACCGTGCCGCTCTGCAGCCTCGATAGCCGCCTTGATCACTCTCGGGTCGCTGGCAAGGCCGAGATAGTCATTGGAAGCGAAGTTGCGCAGGCCGGGGACAGGCGTCCGCAGCCTTCGGTTCAGGCCGCGGCCATTCCACTCGGCAGATTCGGCGTCGATCCAGGCCAAGGAATCCGACATGGGACGCGACTCATTGAGGAGTGCGCATAAAAAAAGGGTTACGTCGTTTGACGTAACCCTTTGATCGAGATCAGTGCCGGAGACAGGACTTGAACCTGCACGGGAGTAAACTCCCTCTAGCCCCTCAAGCTAGCGCGTCTGCCAATTCCGCCACTCCGGCGAGGGGTCTCGACTTGTTAGGGCCGAGAAGAGGATCATACCGTGGAACGGCGGAATGTCAAGCTTTCGGTGCGATCGATCCGTCGGCCGTCACAATGCTTTCAAGACAAAGGGTCATCCCGACCGATCGAAAGGCCATGACCTGGCTCTCAAATGACCCTGCGGAGGGTCGCGCCGGTCGCGGTCATTGGTGGGAAACGCGAGGATGCACGACGAGGCTGCTTGCATCCCTCGACCGACGCGATGTCTGCGTTGGACGATTGGACTAATTCTGCTCACCGCCAACATGGTCGCGGCGGGTGTTGGTGAGGCGAACTTCGGCGTGAGACCGATCGCCGTCCGCGAGGGGCGAGCGTCTTTTGACCTGACAACGCCCCATCCCGGCTCGAAGTGGTTGGTGACTGTCTCGGCGCTCGCTCGCATCCCGGGGCCGTTTGACATCACGCTGAACGCAAAATCTATCCCGATCGCAGCGGCCCGCGCGTTGCCGATCGCCGTTGAGTCGGCCTCACGCCCAACGCGTAACGACCAGTTATCACCTCCATCTCAAGTCAGCGTGACCGATCGCCCGGCTTGGCCGACTCGGGTGTTTCACCTTCTCGTTCGCGACGGCGACTACACCAGCGCAGGCAATTATCTGGGCATCGAGGCGAAGCTGGCGGCGGTTGGACGAAGGGTGCAGGTCTATGTCGACAGTCGCGACATCGCCGAGGTCGATCCCGCGCTGCTTCGTGAAGTCGTCGCGACATTCGACGACCGGATTTATCCGCTAGCCGCCACGCGATTCGGGCCGGCGATCGACGTCGACAGCGACGGCCGGTTTACGATCTTCCTCACGAGCTGGCTCGACCGGCTTGCGGGGGGCCGGATCAAGGTTGATGGCTTCGTCAGGGGGGCCGACTATGACCTCGAACTTGGCGAGCCGTTCGGCAACCGCTGCGACATGATGTATCTGAGCACATCGTTGCGGCCCGGAGCCCACCTCAAGACGGTCATGGCGCACGAATATACCCACGCGGTCCGCTTCAGCCGAAGGGCGTTTCCGAGAGGTCGAGACGGCCGGCTGAAGTCGGAAGAGGAAGGCTGGCTCGACGAAGGACTGGCCCACCTGGTCGAAGACCTGCACGGCTTTTCCCGGTCGAATCTCGACTATCGCGTGAGTGCGTTCCTCTCCCGTCCCGAGAAGTATCGGCTGATCGTCGAAGACTATTACGCTGCCGACCTCTTTCGCAGCCACGGGAATCGAGGCGGGACTTATCTCTTCCTGCGGTGGTGCGTCGATCGGCATGGCGAGGCGGTACTTGACCGGATGATCCGTTCGCCACTGCGAGGGGTCGAAAATCTCGAAGCGGCGACCGGGAGGCCGTTTTCCGCCCTCTATCGCGAGTGGACGACCGCTCTCTTTCTAAGCGGGCTGGACCCTGTCGCGGATTCGGGTGGGGCCGGTCCCTTTCGGTCGCTCGACCTGCGCGGATCGATCGAGGAGTGGATTCTTGCTGGCCCCCGATACGCCCGAGTCAAGCCTGACGGGCTTATCGACTCGTGGTCGGCGGTGGGCACTTCAACCCATTTCGCTGTGCTTGACGGCTCGGAGTCGGGTGCTGTGCGTGTCGAGGTGGTCGGGCCGCCGAATGCCGATCTCCAGGTGACGGTCGTCCCGCTTCCTGACAACCTTGGAGGTCTCGATCTCGATGTCCGACCGCACACCGGCCCCGATGGCGCGGTCTCGGTACGGGCGAAGGTCTCGTCACAGGGGGCTTCAACTGTCAGGCTCGGCGCGATCGCGTGGGAGCCGCTCGTCCCGGCCGCCGACGCCCGGGGTAGCCTGTTTCGTCGTTCCGACCTCGACATGATCGGTATTGCACGACGGTTCGGGACGTCGGCCCTCGCAGTGGGCGGGCGATTGAACTCGCGGCCGATCCGTCTCGACGGCGTGAGGCGTGGAGACGGCCCGCTCGTCTTCAAGGTCGTCGGGACCGACGAGGGAGGACGGCGCGTCTCGGCATGGGCTGAGGTTGAGGTCTCGGCGGATGACTCCTCCGGCACCGACGACGGACCCGCGGGCCAGTAATCCGGCTCGCTTCGGGGCGATCGAATCGTTATCCTCAGTTCGATGACGCCCATGCCCAGGAGTCCCTCCATTGAAGCTCAGCCTCCCCTCGGAGTTATCCGACCCGGTCTTGCCTCACCTTCCCGCGATGCCCCACCGGCTCGACGCGGCGGCGACCCTCGCGTTTCTGACCCCGCTCCAGGAACATCCTCCCGCCGCTGACGCCAAGGCGGGAGCCTTGCTCACCGTCGTCGGCTTGATGTTCACTCTGCTGACGGGAACCTCAAAATATTTGATCGCAGTCGTCGCGCGTGGGGATTTTCAGACAGTGATCCTCGGCGTGGCACTCGCGGGCTTCGGCATCCTGTCTCTATTGACTGTGATCGAGGCGTTCCGGACGATCTCGCCGCGATTTCCCGCCGCGCCACCGAGCCTGGCGTTCTTCGCCGACATCGCTCGTCTGCAACGAGACGACTACATCCAGAAGGTTGAGGCGATGACTCCAGACGAGGCGCTCGAGCAGATGCTGAGATATAACCACACACTCTCAGGGATCTGCGTCCAGAAATTCGGCCGGCTCCGCAAGGCGCTTCACTACTGCCGACCGGCCTTCGGTTGCTGGCTCGTCGCGATGATCCTGACCTCGTTGCGGATGGTGTTCTGACCATGACCACGACCGACCTCGCCGCCGAGGATCGATTCCAGAATACGGATGCGTTGCTCGGCGCGACCCGCCTGGCCTTCTTCACGCCGATCCGCAACTATCCGTCCCTGGCCGACAGCAAGGCGAAGTCGATCCTTGCGGCAGACGGCCTGATGATCAGCGTCTTCCTGATCTATCACGACCGTCTGGTCATGCTGCTTCATAATGACTACCTCGGCGTGGTCTTCCTGATCTTGACCCTTCTCGCCTCGTTTTCGTGCTTGCTACTGATCGGCGGCTTTTGCGCCTACATCGCCCTGACCATGCCAATCCCTCCGATGCCCGAGTCGCTTGCGTTCTTCCCCGAGATCGCGCGACTCAGCCTCGACGAGTACCGGTCGAAGATCACTGTGCTGACCCACCGGCAAGTTGTCCACAAGATCTTGATCTACAACTATAGTCTGGCCACCCTCTGCGCTCGGAAGTTTGCCCTCCTTCGTCGCGCGATGGCTTGCGTGCGGGCGCAATTCTTTCTCTGGCTGGTGATTACGCTCGTCGCCGCGTTCGCGGGAAAGGTTGATCCGAAGTCTCCCGACAAGGACAATTCGCCTCCTCGGGTCGACAGGAAAGCCCGGGTGACACATTCGCGGCTGTCGCTCGATGCCCCAACCGTCGTCGCGAAGGGGCCTGCGACGGACGAATGAGTCTCGGATGGGGGGTTAACCCCGAAAAACGGGGCGGGCTTCGTCGTCAGATTGGTCTGAATTTCGACCGTATTCATGGTGCGGGATGCGGACGGTGAGTCCCCAGAAAGTGGCGTTGACAGGTCGGGAAGACTCTCCGATAGTGACGCCCCGAAGGGCCTATGTTGGGTGACCACCGCCTTGACAGGAGGTTGCCCGCCCGACGCCGAGGATGGAGTCCTCCGCGACACGCACCGGGGATCGAGACGCGAAGACGGGAATTCGACACCGAGATCGCCTCGACCCTCATTGAACGGACATCAAGGACCGCAGTCCGGTCGCGACGACAACGTCGCGTCTGGAGCAACCAAGGATGGGGCTCACCATGCGAATTCTCGTCACCGGCGGCGCCGGTTATGTCGGCTCGACGCTTGTTCCAATGCTCCTTGAGCAAGGCCATCGCGTCCGGGTCTACGACTCGCTCAAGTTCGGCGGCCAGGGACTTCTGCCCTGTTGCCAGAACCGCTTCTTCGAGCTGATGAAGGGCGACGTCTGCGACGCCGCTGGGGTGGCCAAGGCCGTTGAAGGGATGGACGCAATCGTCCACCTTGCCGCGATCGTCGGCTATCCCGCCTGCAAGAAAGAACCGCAGGTCGCGACGAACACCAACGTCGAGGGTACCCGCACGGTCCTCGACGCCCGCAAGGCCGACCAGAAATTCATCTTCGCTTCGACCGGGAGCATCTATGGCTCCATCCCCGACTACATCTGCAACGAAGACAGCCCCCGCTCGCCGATCACGCTCTACGGCGAGACCAAGGCGTCGGCTGAAGAACTCACCTTGAGCGCCGGCAACTCGATCGCCTATCGCTACGCCACAGCCTTCGGCGTGTCGAACCGAATGCGGCTCGACCTGATGCCGAACGACTTCACCTACCAGGCTGTCAAGAACAAGAGCTTGATCGTCTACGAGGGCGGCTTCAAGCGGACCTTCGTCCACGTCCGCGACATGGCCCGCTCGATCATGTTCGCGCTCGACAAGTGGGACACGATCAAAGACGACGTGTACAACGTCGGCCATGAGTCAATGAACTTCACGAAGGAAGACGTCGCTCGGACGATCCTCAAGCACGTCAACTATTACCTCCACTTCGCCGAAGTTGGCACCGATGCTGACCAGAGGAACTACGAGGTCTCCTACGAGAAGATCCGGGCCAAGGGCTTCGAGACGACGATCGACCTCGACCAAGGCATCGCCGAACTCGTCCGGGCCGCGCAGCTGATCGAGTTCCAGAACCCATACGCGAACGTCTGATCGGGGACAGAACGTCCCTCTTACGGTTGCTGTGCAGACCTCTTCATGTGGTGAAGAGGTTCGCACTGCGAACCCTGAGAAGCCTCGCGCCTCGCTTCAACCTGGCTTGCCCCGGACTATTCCAGACAGTTGAGGATTCACCCTATGCAGAGCTTCTGGTCGGATAAACGGGTCACTGTCACCGGCGGGGCCGGGTTCCTCGGGCAGCATCTCGTCAAGCGGCTCGAGACGTACGGGGCGAAAGTCTTCGTCCCCCGCCAGCGCGACTACAACCTGACCTCGCTCGACGCCTGTCTCAAATGCTTGCTCGAACATCCGGCCGATGTCTTGTTCCACGCCGCTGCCTATTACGGCGGGATCGGGATCAACCAGACCCAGCCGGCGACTCTCTATTACAGCAATCTCGTCATGGGGGCCAACCTCATGGAGGCTGCCCGATTGGTGAAGTTGGAAAAGTTCGTCGCCATCGGCACGGCTTGCAGCTATCCGGGATATCTCGAAGGTCATCTGAAAGAAGACGACCTCTGGGCTGGCCCTTGCCATGCCTCGGTCGTGAATTACGGCCTGACCAAGAAGATGATGGCTGTTCAGGCGCAAGCGTATAAGCGTCAGTATGGGCTCGACTCGATCCATCTGATCCTCACGAACCTCTACGGTCCCGGCGATTCGTACAACCCCGAGCGGTCGCACGTCGTCGCCGCGCTCGTGCGGAAGTGGGTCGAGGCTGATCTCGCCAAGGCCCCGTCAATCGAAGTCTGGGGGACTGGCAAGCCGGTCCGCGAATTCATCTACGTCGAAGACTGCGCCGACGCGATCGTGCTCGCGGCCGAGTCGTATGACGACGCGGCCACGCCGCTCAACATCGGCACTGGGATCGGCACGTCGATCAAGGAATTGACCGAGACGATCAACGCGGTAAGCGGCTTCAAGGGCAAGCTTGTCTGGAACACCGACAAGCCCGACGGTGCCCCATTCAAGGTGCTCGACGTGACCCGGATGAAGTCGGCGCTCGGTGGCTGGACGGCCCCGACGTCGCTTCACGACGGCCTGGCCAAGACCATCGACTGGTACCGGGCCAACAAGGCCCAGGCGGATACGAAATGGTGACGACCTGGCGGAGAATCTGGACCGGCCCGCACCAGGTGAAAACCCTGGAACCGGGCCGAGCCGCGTCGGCCGATGGATTGGCCTCGCAGGATTCCCCCAGTCCCTCAGATCGGCCCGCAGGACGCGGCTCGATCCGAGTTGACTCCGGGTCTTCAGTACGCCCCCAACGGCTGCTGTTCATCAATCAATATTACTGGCCCGACCACGCCTCGACCGCTCAGCACCTCGCCGATCTGGCCGAGAGCCTCGCAAGTCGCGGCCACGACGTTCATGTCGTCTGCTCGCGGGGCGGCTATCGCGATGGGATGCCTCGCCCGCCGCGCCGGGAGTCGCACAACGGCGTATCGATCCACCGGGTCGACGCCACGTCGCTCGGCCGTCGCAGCACGCTCACGCGAATGATCGACTACCTGAGTTTCTATCTCCGCGCCTTCTCGCTCGGCCTCTTCCTCCCGCGGTTTGACGTGGTCGCCACGCTCACCACGCCGCCGATTATCGGACTTATCGGCACTCTGCTGCGACGCCTCAAGGGGTCGAGACATATCTACTGGAGCATGGATCTTCATCCTGACGCCAGCCTGGCGCTCGGCCGGATGACGGCGGGAAACCCGGTCGTCAAGCTGCTGGCCTGGCTCAGTAACTTCGTCTATCGACAGGCCGACAAGGTCGTCGTCCTCGGGTCGTACATGTCCGACCGGATCGAGGCCAAGGGCGTCCGCCACGATCGCCTGGCGATGATCCCGGTCTGGAATCGCAGCGACGAGATTTACCCGCTGCCGCGCCAGGGGCACCCGCTCCGCGTCGAGCTCGGGCTCGAAGACAAGTTTGTCGCGATGTATTCGGGCAACCTCGGCCTGGCGCATTCATTCGATGAGTTTCTTGGCGCGGCGAGGCGGATGAGGGATCGAGACGACGTCGTGTTCCTCTTCGTTGGAGACGGCCCCAGGCTCGTCGAAGTCAAGTCTGCGCAGGAATCTGAGGGGCTGACGAACATCCGCTTCCTCAAATACTTCCCGCGTGAGATGCTTCATGCGTCATTATCTCTGGCCGACGTGCATCTGATCTCGATGCGATCGGAGATGACGGGGATTGTCGTGCCGGGCAAGCTCTATGGGGCGATGGCCTCGGCTCGACCGACCGTGTTCGTCGGCCCTGCCCACTGTGAGAGCGCTGACACGATCCGCCAGGCGAATTGCGGCCTGACGATCCGGCTCGGCGACGTGGACAGTCTCGTCGAGGCACTCGAACGCTATGCGGCCGACCCCGAAGCGGCCCGGATCGACGGCGAAAGGGGACGCGCCGCCTTCCTCGATCGGCACGAGCGCGACGGTTGCTGCGCAGAGTGGGCCGCACTTGTAGGCGATCTCGTCCGAGTTCCCGCCCCGCATCTGGTTAGACCGGCCATATCGGTCGCCCGTTGATCCTCGAATCGAAGACACTCCCCCGGAGATTCCGATCGATGACCCCGCTCGCCCGGATGATCGTCCTCGTTGGCTTGCTCGGAATGGCCGCGACCACGCGTGGCGACGGTCCCGTCCTGGGGAGCGTCGCCGAGATCCAGGCCAAGCATGACCGGGCCTTGATCGGAGACCTGGCCGTTTATCTCCGCAAGGCCCCCAAGCCGGACGACATTGACCAGGCGTATCTGACCTTCTTCAACAAGGTGATCGAGCACGACTGGTTCCTCGAACACGAGTCGATCGCGAAGGTCTATCTCAAGGACAATCCCGAAGGCCCCGTGCGGCCCCTGGCCCAGATCGTCGCGACGATGGCCCGAGCACAGGCGGGGGCCTACAGCGAGGCGCTGGCGAACTTCAAGCTCCTGATGGAGTCTCTGAACGGCATCGACCAGCTCGAATTCTCCGCCAACTTCGCCGACTCGCTCGCGGGCTCGGCCACCTCGGCGGGAGAGATCGACGTGGCGCGTGAGGTCTACGCGACCTTGCTGAAGAAATTCGGCGGTGACAACGCGAGCCTCAAGCAGAAGGTCGGCGACGACCTGGCCCGGCTCGACCGCGTGGGCAAGCCGGCCCCGACGCGTGAGGTGAAAGACATCGACGGCAAGTCGTTCCGCTTCGAGTCGCTGAACGGGAAATATGTCCTCGTCGACTTCTGGGCCACCTGGTGCGCCCCGTGCCTCGCCGAACTGCCGAGGCTCCAGGCATTGCACGCGAAATATCGCGCCAAGGGGTTCGATATCGTGAGCATCAGCCTCGACGAGACCAAGGGGCCGGTCGTCGATTTCGTCAAGGTCCGGAAGCTGCCGTGGGTTCAGATCCACAACGCAACCTGTGTGGGAGACCTCGTGCAGGCGTTCGGCGTCTCGACGATCCCGGCGACGTTCCTTATCGACCCCAAGGGCACCATCGTTCGCCTCGACCTCCGTGGTCCGGCGCTCGATAAGGCCCTTGAGGCGCTGGTTAAGTGATCCGCAAAGTCACTTGACGTCGTCTTTGATAAGGTTGAAGAAGTCGTCGTCAGACGGTCCTTCGTCCTTTTTGGCCGGCGATTTTTTCACATGCTCCGGGAGCGCATCTTCGAAGTCGGCCTCGTCGACCGAGAGCCGTTCGATTTGGGCCGGCGGCTTCGTCTGGCGACGTCGGACAGGTTTGTCGTCGGTCTCGAGCCCGGCCATCTCCATCAGGGAGGTGCGTTTGCGGGTCTCAACGATCTCCTCGTCCATCATACCGTGGTTCTGGCCGATGCTCGCCGGGCCAGCGGGGTCGTATTCAAGGTGGAAGAGGTGCCCCGCGATCCCGATCTCGACTTCGGGCATCACGCCGGTCGGGCTGTTGATCTTCGCCCCGTTCACGGTCGTTCCGTTGGAACTGCCGAGGTCTTTAACGTGCCAGATGCCGTTGACGAACTTGAATTCGCAATGCTTGCCTGAGATGTCCTCGAAGTCGAGGCAGACGTCGCATGTCGGCCGACGGCCGACGATCAGCGTGTCCTTCATGAACGGAACGGGGTCGCCGCCGCCGAGCGGCCTGAGAGTGCCCAAGGTCTTCGAGTGAGGGGACATGCTCGATACTCCAAGACGTGAAATGGGGAGCGATCTCCGCGACAGGGGTTAAGATACTCGACCGGTGATCCCGGCCTCAAGGGCGTGCCGCGATCGCGACTGAGGCGGGTGGGACTGGCGGAGCGATGTCGGTTCGGATAGGTTCGGAACAATCGTCCCAGTGCCAGTCCGAGCCGATTTCCGGAGCATCATCCATGTCACGCGACCTCTCCTCCCAGTTGACCCGTCGCGAGGCCCTTGGATTGGGCGCGGCGAGCCTTGGCGCCCTCGTCCTCGGAGGTCGTCAAGCGGTTGCCAACGCGGCCGATCCCTATGGCCCATTCAAGATGGGTCTCCAGAGCTATTCGCTTCGCCACTACAAGCGGGATGAGGCCCTCGCCAAGACGAAAGAGCTTGGCGTGCATTACTGGGAGTCGTACTCGGCCCACACGCCGATCGACCTTGGGAAAGTCTCGGAGTCGAAGGACGCCGCGAAGGCCGCCGGGGTTTCGGTGATTGGTTTTGGGGTCTCGCAGTTCACGAAGGATACCGACGCCAACCGCAAGATTTTCGAGTTCGGTCGCGCCCTGGGTGTCCAATACCTCTCGGCTGACCCCGAGCCCGACGCCTTCGATAGCCTCGACAAGCTCGTCGAAGAATACGGCATCGCGATCGGAATCCACCCCCACGGGCCTGGCAGCCGCTGGGACAAGATCGACAAGGTCTGGGCCGCCGTGAAGGACCACCACGAGAAGATTGGCCTTTGCAATGACACCGGCCACCTGCTCCGCTCGAACGAAGACCCCGTCCGCGCCGTCGAAGTGTTCGGCAAGCGGACTTATGGCGTTCACCTCAAGGACGTGAAGGACGCCAAGTCCTTCACGATCCTCGGCCAGGGTGATCTCAAGCTCGCCGAGTTGCTCAAGGCACTCGCCAAGCTCAACTATTCCTATTGCCTCGCCCTCGAATACGAAGAGAGCGAGAACGACCCGATCGCCGACATTCGCGCCTGCCTCGACGCCGCCGCGAAGGCGATCGCGACGATCTCGGCATAAGAGAACAAGGAGAATTCGTCTACAGATATCGCGGATGAACCGAGATTTCAGGCTAATTCATCCGTGATCATCTGCGAATTATTCTCTTGCTTTGATCCGAATATGGAGATTTTGCCAACGTGTTGCCCCGCGTTCTTGAACCCGAGGCGATGGACACGCCCGATGAGGCCCGCGACTACGACGCGATGAACCACACGGCAGTCAATGCCCGGTTTGTCGCCGACTTCCTCGCGGCCCACGGGCCGTGCCGGGGCGGCACAATCTTCGACGTAGGGACCGGGCCGGGACGCATCCCGATCGAACTCTGCCGGGCCGACCCGGTCGCGGTCGTCCTTGGCGTCGACCTCGCCCCAAACATGCTCGACCTGGCGCGCCGGAACGTTACCCAGGCTGGCTTCGATGCGCGGATTGATCTCGATCTGGTCGACGCCAAGGCCTTGCCTTATGACGACGGCGGGTTCGAGGCAGTCCTCTCAAATACCATCGTTCATCACATTCCCGAGCCTGCCGCGGCGCTGACCGAGATGGCCCGCCTCGTGGCCCCCGGCGGGACGCTGATGGTCCGCGACCTGGTGCGCCCCGGCAGCGACGAAGAGTTGATGTCGCTGGTTGAGATGCACACGGTCGGAGAGCCCGAATCGGCCCGGGCCTTATTCACCGCGTCGCTTCATGCGGCGCTCACGGTCCGAGAGATGCAAACGATGGTCTCCGCCCTCGGTCTCGTGCCCGACGATGTCACCATGACTTCGGACCGACACTGGACCTGGATCTGGAAGCGACCTCACGATGGTTCCAGCAATTTCAGAGTCTGCCCTTGATCGGACGATCCCCACTGCGGGACGTGTCTCGCTCCACGCCAGGGCCTGGACGGTAGACAGGCCGCGAGGGGTCATCATCATCGCCCACGGACTGGGCGAGCATGGGGGCTCTTACGCCCATGTGGCCGAATCACTCCGCCGGTCGGCTCGGGTCAACGTTCTCGCGTTCGACTTCCGGGGGCATGGACGGAGTTCAGGCACGCGCGGCGTCGTCTTGCGCTACGACGACCTCTGTGAAGACCTCCGATCGGCGGTCGCCTTCGTCGCGATCGAGTGGCCCGGACTTCCCCGATTCGCGCTCGGCCACTCGAACGGCGGACAGGTCGTGCTCCGTGCCGTCCTCGATGGCGGCCTCGACGTTGAGGGGATCATTCTCAGCAACCCCGCGCTGCGGGTGGCGACGCCAATCCCTCGGTGGAAAATCGGGGTCGGCCGGCTGCTCCAGCGGTTCGCGCCGAATGTCACGATGGGGACGACGGTCGACCTGACGATGCTCACCAGCGACCCCGAGATGGTCGAGATGCGCCGAGTTGATGTCCTCAGACATAGCCGGATCAACGGCCCTCTCTTCTTCGGGATGGTCGAAGGGGGCCAACTGATCGAAAGTCGAGCCTCGGAGATCAAGGTCCCGGTCCTGCTGCTCCTCGGAGAACTCGACCCGATCATTGACCCCGAGTTTACGAGTCGAGTTTTCGACCGGCTCGGGTCGGACGATAAGACGCGGATCACCTATCCGGAGATGCTCCACGAACCGCTCAACGAACGCGACCGACAACTTCCCCTCGCCGCGATCAGCGAATGGCTGGAGGATCGGTTGCCGCGAGGTTAATTTCCCTCAATGTCGCTGTCGATCGGATGCCTGATCCCTGCCTTCCTGACTGTCTTCTATGGAAGTGTTCGCTTGGGCGTTATACTCTTTAATGCAACCATGCGACCGCGATGGAAGTCTGGCCGAGTGTAGGACGAGGGAAAGGGATGACCGCCTTATTGATAGCCTTTCGCTCCTCCCGATGGATCGTTCTGGGGCTGCTCTTTGTGGTCGCGGCGACAGTTCCGGTGTCGGGCGGCTACTCTGTGACAGACCTTGGCGTGTTGCCGGGGGGCACAGAGAGCGATGGCGCGGCGCTGAATGTGTTCGGGACAGTCGTCGGCCGGGCTGACGATGGCCTTCACTTCCGGGCGGTGATGGGGTCGTCCGGGGGCCTGAGGAGCATCGGGACACTGCCGGGCGGTCAGAACAGCGAGGCCCTGGCGATCACCGATTCGGGTCGGGTGGCGGGAGCCAGCGAGGTGTCGGTGGCGACTGCTACGGGGCAGACGATCCAGACCCACGCCTTTGTGACGACCACCCAGGGGGCGATCCAGGACTACGGCACGTTTGCGGGGGACATTGGGAGCAAGGCCTACGGGGTCAACGAGGGCGGGACAATGGCCGGCGTGAGCCTCGGACTCAACGGGAGTTCGCGGGCAGTGACGGCAAGCTCCCCGAATTCGTTCGTCGATCTTGGCACGCTCGGTGGGCAGTTCGCAGGTGCGACGGCGATCAATAACAATCATGTGGTCACGGGGTGGGCGCAGTTGGCCTCGGGCATGAATCACGCCTTCGTGACCGGTTCCAACGGCCTCCAAGACCTCGGAGTCTTGCCCGGTTTCGGGTCGAGCGAGGGAAGGGCGATCAATCTGGCGGGGCAGATCGTCGGCTTTTCGGGATCACTCGGCTCTTCGGATGCGTTCCTGTATACGCCCGGAAGGCCGTCGTTGCTCGACCTCGGGGTCCTGCCGTTCGGGATCTCATCGGCCGCGTTCGCGCTCAACAACTTCGGGGCGATCGTTGGCCGGGTTGACTACAACTCAGGGCCTTCCCACGCCTTTGCCTATGACCCCGTCACCCAACGCATGATCGACGTCAACGGCCTGATCTCGTCGAGTCCCGGATTCCTCGTCACCTCCGCGACGGGGATCAATGACCATTACCAGATCGCCGGGACGGCTCTGTTCGGCTCGCAGGTTCATGCGGTGCTCCTTACGCCCAAGTCCGGCGAGAGGCCATTCGACCCCCCGACCGTTCCTGAGCCGGGTTCCTGGCTCTTGCTAGCCTGTGGCGGGGGAATTGTCGCGGCCTGGGTCAAGTGCTGCTCGCCTAGATCCGGATGAACATCTGACCCGGCAAGCGTCGGATCAACCGCCGCATCTCGAGGATGCTGAGGGTGGCCATCACGCGAGACGCGCCCAGACCCGTCTCGGTGATGAGCTGATCGACGGCGATTGGACTATTTCCGAGTCGGCCAAGAATTGACCGTTCCTGTTCCGAGAGGGTTAACTCTGATGGCCGGCGGACGGGAGTCTCGGTCGGCGAAATCTTGATCTCGCGGACGAGCGGGCCGAGTTCTTCGAGGATATCGTCAACGGTCTCGACGAGCTTCGCCCCGTCGCGGAGCAGGCGATGGCAGCCCACGCTCGCCAGGCTATCGACCGGTCCCGGCACGGCGAAGACCTCACGATTCTGCTCCATCGCGTGCTTCGCCGTCGAGAGCGACCCGCTCTTGGGTGTCGCCTCGACCACAACGACGCCCAGGCTCATCCCGGAAATGATTCGATTGCGTTGCGGGAACAATCCGGCAAGAGGCTGCTGACGCATCGGCGTCTCGCTCACGAGGGCACCCGCTGCGACCACCTCGCGGGCCAGCTCTTCGTGTTCGGGCGGATAGATTTGCGAGAGCCCGTTGGCGAGCACGGCGATCGTGCGTCCCCCGGCGCGGATGGCACCCCGATGCGCTGCGGCGTCGATCCCGCGTGCCAGGCCCGAGACGACCGTCAGCCCAACCCGCGCCAGCGAAGCCGCGAGCTTCTCCGCGATCCGTAGCCCATAGGGGGTGCAGTGTCTCGACCCAACGATGGCGATCGCGAGTCCGTCGCGCTCTTGAATCGACCCCTGGACGTAGAGCAGGCTCGGCGGGGCGGGGATCTCCTTGAGGGATGGCGGGTACTCGGCCGAATCAGGCGGGACGGGATGGACGCCATACTTGCGACATTCTTCGAGCTCGACCTCGGGATCGAAGTCAGCACGGGCGTGGCGGATCTTGTCTGCGAGCTTGGAGCCGACCCCTTCGGCACCCTTTAACGTCTCGACCGAAGCGCCGAGCACCCGACCGGCCGATCCGAAATGGTCGAGCAAGGCCCGGCACGTATGCGGACCCACACCGGGGACCATCGTCAGGCAGATCAGGTCGCGAATCTCCTCTTCGGTCACTCGGATACCTCGTCGGGGTGAGTGGCAGGATGGCGAGAATCAGGCAGGATCGAGCGCGGCGCGGATGTCGGCCTCGCTGGGACACTCGGTGAGTTCGACATGACCGAGCCGTCTCGGCAGGACGAACCGAATGTTTCCGCCCTGGTTCTTTTTGTCGCGGCCCATCGCGTCGATCAGGGCAGATGGATCAAGGCCTGGCGCGGCTGTCGGCAGGCCGAGTCGGTCGAGCAACGCGGTCAATCGAACCGTCAGATCGGGGCTGATCCAGCCGATCCGCTCGGCGAGTCTTGACTCGACGACCATGCCAATCGCGACCGCCTCGCCGTGCTGGAAGCCACCGCCGTAGCCGACGACCGCCTCGATCGCATGGCCGACAGTGTGGCCGAAGTTAAGGACCGCCCGGAGGCCGGTCTCCTCACGCTCGTCACGAGAGACGACGTCAGCCTTGAGCCGGCAGCACTGCGCGATGATCCGGCGGAGTATTCGAGGCTCGCCCGCGATGATCGCCTGGGCCTCGATTTCGATTTCCTCGAAGAACGGGGCGTCGAGGATCATGCCGTACTTCACGACCTCGGCCAGCCCGCATCTCAACTCGCGAGGGGGCAGGGTGCCTAGGGTGTGGGTGTCGACCCAGACCCCAGCCGGCTGGTGGAACGCCCCGATGATATTCTTGGCGCCGGGGTGGTTGATGCCGACCTTGCCGCCGACCGAGCTATCGACCTGAGCGAGCAGGGTCGTCGGCACCATGAGCAGCGGAAGGCCTCGGGCATAAGTCGCCGCCGCGAACCCTGCGAGGTCGCCGACCACGCCTCCGCCGATTGCGACGATGCAGGCGTGCCGATCGGCCTTCATGGCGACGAGACGGTCCCAGAGGACCGAGGCTGAGGCGATACTCTTGGTCGCTTCCCCCGGCGGGAGGATCGCCGTCTCGGCCGCGATCCCAACGGTTGCGAGGATCGACCGATAGCGTTCGGCGGTCTCCACGAGATTGTCGTCGGTGACGACCAAGGCACGACGGCAGCCCCGACCCGACCACGAGGCGTCAAGCGACGTCCGAGCGAACGGGGCGAATGCGGCTGAGTCTCCGCTGTTGACCCGGACCGTGTAGGTTCGCGGGCCGAGTTCGACGACGACGTCAATGTCCGAGTCAGGCAATGACCACCTCCAGATGGCGAGACAGGCGGAATTCTAGCAGGTCGACGCCGCTGCGGAAATGGAGGCGTCTTTTCGGTCTGCGAAGTGCATGGATTGCCTCGGTGGGGTGTGAGGGCTACACTTCTCACTGAAGCACGGATGGCCTCTACCACCCTCCGTAAATGACATCGATCGCCCCGGGTGGCCCTCGCTCATGACCGATCTCTTTACATGGTCAATTGACCTAGGCCGATGGGCGGGAACCCGCGTCAGGGTCCACGTCTTCCTCGTGATCTTCGTGGTCCTCGGCCTGCTCTTCTCGACGACGGGAGAGTCGTCGCGTTTCTTGCCGACGCTGGCCTGGTCGGCGCTGTTCGTCCTGGTTCTGGCGCTCCACGAATTCGGCCACTCGGTCGCTGCAATGTGGCGGCAAGTCGACCCCGAAGACGTCCTGCTCTGGCCGCTCGGCAACCTCATCAGTCCGCTCCGCCGGAGGTCTCAGGACGATCCAATCGTCCTCGCCGGCGGGCTCATGGTCAACGGGACGCTCGCCGTCGCGACCGGTGTCGGCCTGGCCCTCTGCGGCGCTCGGATGATGATCTCGCCGTTCGGGGGATTGAACGACTCCGGGGCACCGATCCTCATGGCGACCGGAGCGCCCTCGACCCCACTCACGGCACTCTGGTATTTCGGCTGGTTCGGCTGGCTGAACTGGGTGCTTTTCCTCGTCAATCTCCTCCCCGCTCTGCCGCTCGACATGGGTCGCATCCTTCGCGCCACCATCGCCAAGCCCGGCCTCGGTCTGTCCCGAGACGCCATGATCGGCCCTTGGGCAGCGCACACCGTCGCGGCAGTGCTTGTCCTGGCGGGCGTGATTCGCCTGCTTGCGTTCGGCCGATTGGACGCGCTGACCCTCGTCTTTCTCGCCGTCTTGATCGAAGGATTCGTCCGGATCGAGGCGAGGATGATGGAGGACGGCAGCTTCTTCGACGAGGGAGTCTTCGGCTACGACTTCTCCGAAGGCTATACCAGCCTCGACTCGAGCACCGCCAAGGTCCGCCCCTATCGTGAGAGCGCCCTGAAACGCTGGCGTCGCAAGCGATCCGAGCAACGGCGATATCGACGCCAAGCCCAGTTCGCGGCGGAAGAGCGGCGGCTCGATGAGATCCTTGACAAAATCCACCAGCATGGCAAGGCATCGTTGACCGACGAAGAACGGGGATTTCTCGTCCGTGTAAGCAGCAGAATCCGCAATCGGTCTCGCGATCGTGCCTAGCCGCCTGCTCGCAGCCATAACCGATCGTCCCCTCTTGCTCGACGCCGCGATGGGGACTCGGCTCATCGCGCAGGGATTGGAGATCGCGACCGACGACCCGGCGTTCTGGAATCTCTCCCGGCCCGAGACCGTTTGCGAGACCCACCGGCTCGACATCGCCGCAGGCGCGGACGTGCTGGTTACCAACACGTTCGGGGCGAATCGGGCCTGGCTCTCGCGGTTCGATCGGGGCGAGGAATCGGTCGAGATCAATCGACGGGCCGTGTCGATGGCACGGGCCGAGGCTGGCCCTGGGCGATTTGTCCTCGGCTCCATCGGCCCCGCCGCCGCCGACAGTGCCGGCTCCTATCGGGATCAGGCCAAAATCCTTATCGACGCGGGGGTCGACGGCCTCTTACTGGAGACCCACACCGCGGCGCGGGCGGTCGTTGGCCTGGCCGAGATCGGGCGGGGGCCAATCCCGCTCCTCGTCGGCCTTTTTCGTCTCGAATCGCTCGCAGAGTGGTCATCCCTGGTCGAGTCGGGTGCGGACGTCGTCGGCTGGAATTGCATCTCGCCAAGCTCCTGCCGTACCTTCGCCGAGGCGGCACGCGGGTTGATCGACCGCCCTCTGCTGGCAAAGCCGAGCGGTGCCGATCCCAATGGCAGGTCGAACTCGCCCCGTTCGTTCGCGATGGCCGTCCCCGGGCTGCTCCGGCTCGGTGTCCGGCTGATCGGCGGATGTTGCGGATCGACCGAGGCCCACGTCGCCGCGATGCGTTCGGCACTCGATACGAACCGCGAGTTGTGGTAAAGGTAGATGTCTCCTCACACCGCGAACCCGAGACCCGCACCGTGGCCATGCCCGACATTTCCGCCCCACCTCGCCGCAAAGGGAAGGTCCGTCGCGAAGACCTCAAGCCGGGCGAGTGCCTTTGCGACAACTGCACGGGCAAGTGCTGCCGCTATTTCTCACTGCCGATCGAGACCCCGACGACCTGGGACGACTACGACGCGATCCGCTGGTATCTCGCCCACGGCCGGACGCTGATCTACGTCGAGAAGGGAACGTGGTTCCTGGTCGTCATGACCAAGTGCCGCTATCTCAACCGCGACGACCGCTGCGCTATCTATCTGAATCGACCGAAGATCTGCAACGAATACACGACCGCCAACTGCGAATATGACGACGATTGGGCCTTCGAGAAGGTCTTCGAATGCCCCGAGCAGATCTGGGAATACGCCGAGGCCGTCTTGCCGCCGCGAAAGCGACCCAAGCCGCCGGTGCCGGTCGTCACCCAGATCGGTGGGATGGCCTGATCGCGGCCGGGAGGATGATGACGGGCTTCGCGATCGCGGCCATCCTTCGCTCGCGTCGACGGGCCGAGGTCAATCCTCCCGATCGAGAGGCGTCTCTCTCTCCCCTGGACTGGCCGCTCGCGTTAGAATCGGGTGACCGGCTCGCGATCCCGCCGGAATCGTGACGGAGCGTCGATGGCGAACCGATCGAACCATTATGAAGCGGCGTTCGAGGCGTATATCCGGTCGATCCGGGTGCCGTGCGTCGCCACGGACGAGGCCAAACGCTCTCTTTTCGAGGACGGGGCACTCAAAAGTCCGGACTTTCTGCTGTATCCTCGGATGGGCACGAATCTCGTCGTGGAGGTGAAGGGGAAGAAGGCGAAGGACGGGAGGGGGCGGCGTCCCTGGGAGAACTGGGTGACGACTGACGACCTCGACGGCCTGGCACGGTGGCAAGAGATGTTTGGGCCAGGCTTCCGCTCGATCCTGGCGTTCGTCTATGCCGAGCCGTTGCCGATCTTTCCCCTGCCGCCTGGCGACGGCGCGTTCGAATTTCGGGGCCGGGCCTATCGCTTCTGGGCCGTGGGACTTGACGAATACGTCGCCCACCTCCGCTCGCGAGGGCCGGCCTGGAAGGCGGTCGCGATGGCCCGGGCCGCATTCCGGCGACGAGTCCGACCGCTCCGAGAATGGCTGCCGATGATCACCGAGACGCCGAAGCGACCGATACCTCTCAAGGAACGCAACCGATGACCCGCCTCATCCGTTTGATCGCCCTGATCCTGGCTGTCGGCCTCTCGACGGCCCCAGCATTCGCCCAGGAAGCAGCCCCCCCGGCCGAAGGTGAGAGTTCGGGCGCGGGGCCGCTGCCGGGCTATATCACCACAGGATGCCTGGCCGCCGCTGCGATGTTCGTCCTCTGCAAGTCAGCGCGTCGTTGAGCCTCTTGCGAGAATCTATCCCGACTGTTTCCATTGGGACCGAATTGACGATGACGATGACCGAGACCGCCGTCCGCCCGACCCTCGACGCAGTCGCAGCCCTCTACCGGACGCCTGTCCTCAACCTCATCGTCAACGCGGCGGAGGTCCATCGCGCCCATCACGACCCGTCGAAGGTGCAGGTCTGCGTCCTGCTCTCGATCAAGACCGGCGGCTGCCCCGAGGATTGCGGCTACTGCCCGCAGGCGGCTCGCTACGACACCGAGGTCAAGTCACAAGGGCTGCTCGACGTCGATCATGTGTTGAAGGCGGCGCGGCAGGCCAAGGACGATGGCGCGACCCGGTTCTGCATGGGTGCGGCCTGGCGCGAGGTCAAAGATAACACTCAGTTTGACCGCGTGCTCGACATGATCCGGGGCGTGAAGGCGCTCGACCTCGAAGCCTGCTGCACCCTCGGCATGGTCACAGCAGACCAGGCCCGCCGGATGAAAGAGGCCGGGCTCGACGCCTACAATCACAATCTCGACTCGTCGGAAGCCTTTTACGACCGGATCATCTCGACCCGGACCTATCAGGATCGGCTCGACACGCTCGCCCACGTCCGCAACGCGGGGATCACGGTCTGCTGCGGCGGGATCGTCGGCATGGGCGAGACCGAGGACGACCGGATCGCCCTCTTGCATACGCTGGCCAACCTGCCCGAGCCCCCCGAGTCGGTCCCGATTAACGCGCTCGTCGCGGTCGAAGGGACGCCTCTTGCCGACCAGCCCAAAGTGGCGATCTGGGAGATGATCCGGACGATCGCGACCGCGAGGATCTTGATGCCCCGGTCAATGGTCCGCCTCTCCGCCGGTCGGATCGCCATGAGCGACTCCGAGCAGGCCCTCTGCTTCCTCGCCGGAGCCAACTCGATCTTCGCGGGGGACAAGCTCCTCACCACCCCCAACCCCGAATTCGACCGCGACGCCCAGCTCTTCGCGACCCTCGGACTCTCGCCGCTCGCCGCCAGCGAGGTTTCCAACCTCCATACGTGATCCCGCCCGCCCGCCTTGCCTTGGATCGAACGACGAACATGCGAAAACGATCAGTTCTCACGGTCGGCCTGATCCTGGCGGTCTTCGTCGGGCCGCACTCCCGCGCCGCCGGGCCTGACGCGACCTTGGCCCCTCTCGACCGCGCGTTCCGCGAGTCGGTCCGGCCCTTCGTCGCGACCTACTGCCTCGGATGTCACGGCTCCGAAGGGCCGAAGGGCGACCTTGACCTGAGCGTCTATACGACCGTGGAGTCGGTCGCCAAGGATCTGCCCCAGTGGGAGGCCATCCTTGAACAACTCGAAGCGAAGTTGATGCCTCCCGCGAAGGCGAAGGTTCATCCCAACGCCGAACAGCGTCGCGCAGTGATCGAGTGGGGCCGGTCAGTCCGCAAGGTCGAGGCCAAACGGAACGCCGGCGATCCCGGTTCAGTCCCCGCGCGTCGCTTGAGCAACGCCGAATATGACCACACGATCCGTGATCTGACCGGCGTCGACATCCGGCCGACGCGTGAGTTTCCCGTCGACCCCGCCAATGAGGCGGGGTTCGACAACTCGGCCGAGTCGCTATCGATGTCGCCTGCGCTGGTGAAGAAGTATCTGGAGGCGGCCCGGATGGTCGCCGACCGGGTCGTCTTCAAGCCCGACGGGTTCGCCTTCGCCCCCTACCCGATGGTCGCCGATACCGACCACGACAAGTATTGCGTCCGGCAGATCATCGACTTCTACAAGCGGCAGCGCACTGACTACGCCGACTATTTCCTCGCCGCGTGGACGTATCGGCATCGCGCGTCGATCGGTAAAGCAAAAGCCTCGCTCGTCGACATCGCGACCGAGGCCGGGATCAGTCCCAAATATCTGTTGACGGTCTGGTCGATCCTCAACAACCCGGCGGGGGATATTGGGCCGATCGCGGCGGTCCAGTCGATGTGGCGCGAACTGCCGCCGCCCGACGGGGGGGCGATCGACGGTGTCCGGGCCCGTTGCGAGCGAATGCGGGACTTCGTGGTCGAGCTGCGTCTGCGACTGACCCCCGACGTGAAGAACCTGACGGCCCCGAGCGTCCAGAACGGGGCGCAGCCGTTGGTGCTCTGGAAGAATCGCCAATATGTGCTGAACCGGATGCGATATGCCGGCAACGCGGCGACGATCAAGCCCGACAGTCTGACCGAAGGAACTGAGACCGCTCGCAAGCTGGCCGCGCCCGTGAGTCCCGCCGAGATCAAGTCGGCCGAGCCCGCCTTCAAACGCTTCTGCCAGGCCTTCCCTGATGCCTTCCTCGTCTCGGAACGGGCACGCGTCTATATGGATGCGAAGGGAGAAAAGGGGAACGCGGGGCGGCTCCTGAGCGCAGGGTTCCACAGCATGACCGGTTACTTTCGGGATGACGCCCCGCTCTGCGAGCTGATTCTCGACGAACCGGCGCGGCGAGAACTGGACCGGCTCTGGCGGGAGTTCGACTTCATCACCGACGCCCCGAAGCGGCAGTACGCGAGCTTTCTCTGGTTCGAACGCACCGACTCTACGTTTATGAGGGGGGCCGAGTTCGACTTCGCCCGACCCGAGGATAAGGACGCGGCGTCTGAGACCAAGATGAAGCGGCTCTCGGAGGTCTATCTCGACAAGGCCCGCAACCGCGGGGCGAGCGAGACAGCGCAGGCGGCGATCAAAGACTTCTTTGAGATCATCTCTGCAAGTATCCGCTGGGTCGAGGCGGCACGGATCGCCGCCGAGCCTTCGCATATCGAGGCCCTCAAAGATTTCGCCGAGCGAGCTTACCGGCGACCGCTGTCAAAGGCCGAACGCGAGGGGATCGCCGCTTTCTATCGGACGCTCCGAGTGCAGGACGGTCTGGGCCATGACGACGCCATTCGGGACACCGTCGCCGGAGTGCTGATGTCGCCGCATTTCTGTTATCGAGTCGACATCCCGGGCAACGGGGCCGGCATCCAGCCTCTCTCGGACTATGCCCTCGCCAGTCGCCTGAGCTACTTCCTCTGGTCGAGTATGCCGGACGCCTCGCTGCTTGCCCTCGCCGCTTCGGGCGATCTGCATCGCCCCGAGGTGCTCAAAGCGCAGGCCCGGCGGATGCTTCAGGACGAACGCGTCCGGGGCCTGGCGACCGAGTTTGTCGGCAACTGGCTTGATTTCCGCCGCTTCGAAGAGCACAACGGAGTCGATCGGGGCCGTTTCAAGACCTTCGACGACGAGCTTCGGCGGTCGATGTTCGAGGAGCCGGTCCGCTTCTTCCTCGACGTGGTCCGCAACGATCGGTCGGTCGACGACTTCCTGGTCGCGAAACACACCTTCGTCAACCCGATGCTGGCCCGACACTACGGCATGCCCGATCCTGGCTCGGGGGTCGACGACTGGGCGAGGGTCGACGACGCGGATCGTTACGGGCGAGGCGGGCTGCTGCCGATGGCGGTCTTCCTGACCAAGAACTCGCCGGGACTGCGAACCAGCCCGGTGAAGCGAGGTTACTGGGTCGTGCGTCGGCTGCTCGGAGAGAAGATCCCGCCGCCGCCCGCCGACGTGCCCGAGTTGCCGAACGACGAGGCCAAGCTCGGCGAGATCAGCCTCCGAGAGGCCCTCGCCCGCCACCGCGCCGACAAGAGCTGTGCAGGCTGTCATGACCGCTTCGACGCGATCGGCCTTGCCTTCGAGGGCTATGGCCCGGTTGGCGAGTTCCGCACCAAAGACCTCGGCGGGCGTCCGGTCGACACGCGTGCCTCGTTTCCCGGAGGCGGAGCGGGGACCGGAGTCGCCGGGCTGCGGGCCTATCTGCAAACCAATCGTCGCGACGAATTCGTTGAGAACCTGTGTCGCAAGCTGCTGGCCTACGGCCTCGGCCGCAGCCTGATCGCCTCCGACGACGACGCTATCGAGACCATGCGGACCCGGCTCGCGGCCGACGGCGGACGATTCGGTGGGCTGGTTGAGGCGGTCGTCGCCAGTCCTCAGTTCCGGAACAAGCGAGTCGAGGGAGGAAGTCCATGAGCGTCTCTGAAAGTCTTCAGGCGTCCCGTCGGACGTTCCTTCGTGGTGTGGGCGTGACGATGGCGCTGCCCTGGCTCGAGTCGGTCCCCGTCTGGGGAGCGGCGACGATGGCAGGCGGCTTACCGACGCCTTCGCCCAAGAGGTTCGCCGCGATGTTCATGGGCTGCGGCGTCAACCATCCGAACTGGTGGGCGAAGGGCTCCGGCGCAGACATGGAACTCGGCCGATGCCTGGAGCCGCTGGCACCGCTCAAGGCCAAGATCAACGTCATCGGCGGCCTCTTCAACAAGCACGCCACCGGAGTTGGCATCCATCCCGGTCAGACCGGTAATATCCTCTCCGGCGCGGCGCTCCAGAAGGGGGCCGAGTTGAAGGGGGGGATCAGCGTCGACCAGGAGTTGGCCCGGCACCTCGGCGACCAGACCGCTCAGCCGAGCATGGTCCTCGGCTGCGAACAGCCGATCACGGGCTATCACGAGACCAACTTCTCGATGGCATACAGTTCGCACATCTCGTGGCAGAGCGCGACCTCGCCGGTGCCGATGGAGGTCTACCCGTCGCTTGCCTTCGACAGTCTCTTTGACAACCGGGGCAGCAAGCGGAACCAGAGCATTCTCGACCGGGTCCGCGACGAGGCCGCCGGCCTGAGCCGCAAGGTGAGCGCGGGCGATCGCGCCAAGCTTGATGAATATCTCACCAGCGTCCGCGAGGTCGAGAAACGGGCCACGCCGATGCGTGCCGAGAAGGACCGCGCTGAACAACGAGCGAAGGATAAGGGCGTTCCCGTCGTAGGGATGCAACGTCCTGCCAACGGCCTGCCCGAAGATATTCGCGAGCACATGCGTCTGATGTGCGACATCGTTGCCCTAGGCTTCCAGACCGATAAGACCCGGATCGCCACGCTCTTGCTCTGCCGAGACATTTCCGGCCTCTTCTACCCCTTCCTCGACGTCCGGTCCGCGCATCACAGCGCCTCGCATAACGACCGGTCGGAGGCCTACGAGCGGGTGACGCG